>QNAT01000362.1 GCA_003641555.1 Thermotoga sp. | reverse complement strand
GTTCCATAACGTCATTCACCTACGGTGAATCGGACAGGTTTAAAAACCTGTCCCTACAGCAAAATTGATAGGTCTGAAGACCAGTCCCTACGACTTTTTTGAAACGATCGTATCTTAACATTCTGTTTTCAAATACCCCTTTATGTTTATTTCTTTTGTCTTGATACAAAAGAAATGAACCAAAGAAAAAGTCAAAACCTCAATGGGACAATTTCATCTTGCACTATACATACCCATAACCGTAGGGACCTGACTTCGGTCTTGTCCGATGTGACGCAGTCATTCACCTACGGTGAATCGGACAGGTTTAAAAACCTGTCCCTACGACTTTTTTGAAACGATCGCATCTTAACATTCTATTTTCAAATACCCTTTCGTGTTCATTTCTTTTGTCTTGATACAAAAGAAATGAACCAAAGAAAAAGTCAAAACCTCAATGGGACAATTTTCATCTTACACCACACATACCCATAACCGTAGGGACATGACGTTAGTCTTGTCCGATGGAACGAAGTTCCATAACGTCATTCACCTACGGTGAATCGGACAGGTTTAAAAACCTGTCCCTACAGCAAAATTGATAGGTCTGAAGACCAGTCCCTACGACTTTTTTGAAACGATTGTATCTTAACATTCTATTTTCAAATACCCTTTCGTGTTGATTCGTGGCTAATGAAAATCTCGTAATGAATGCCCCTTCATCAGTTTTCTCATCTAACATTACTCATTCACTCATCTACCCATTTCGTAGGGCAGCCATATTTTAGAAAATATCCCAATTAAGGTAAAAAAGTATATTTATACTGTATCCTGATCTTTATCAGCATTGAAGAACATGGGATAAGATTTCAAAATGGCTTCTATCGCTTTATCTATGATGTTTGGATCCCACTGCTTGCCTGCTCCGCTTTTCAATATGGATACTGCCTTTTCTACACTCATAGCATCTCTGTACGGTCTGGTACTCGTCATAGCATCGAATGCATCTGCGATAGCAAGTATCCTGGATTCTACTGGTATTTCGTTTCCTCCTAATCCATCTGGATAACCTCTGCCATCGTATCTCTCATGGTGATGGCGTATGCTCTTTCTTACCTTTTTCAGATATTCTATATCCTTTATGATCTCTTCACTCAATACCGGGTGTCTTTTCACCTCTGCGTATTCTTCCTCAGTTAGTTTGCCATTTTTGTTCAATATTCTCCCTGCTACCCCTATCTTCCCTATATCGTGAAGTAGCCCAGCATATCTTATATTTTCGAGGTCTTCCTCTTTCATCCCCAATGCTTTACCGATCTCCATGGCATATCTTGCCACTCTTTCTGAATGACCTCTTGTATATGGGTCCTTTATTTCTATTGCCCTGGACAGTGCGATCATTGTTTGAAGATAACTTTTCTTTATATCGTTCATGAGATCACAATTTCTCAGTAGCAGAGAGAGTGTATAACTGAATTCCTCGAAAAATCGTCTATCTTCGATAGAAAAGGGCTGTTTCAATTCTAATGCTGCTATTGTGTAGATATTTTCCCCATATTTTAAGGGTACAACACCTTCTGCTTTCGACTCTGGACTGAGCTCCACGTAATCCGGGTCTGATGATACATCGTTTACGAATATCGTCTTCCCTTCTCTAATCGCTCTTCCTGTAATAGTTGTGTTTATAGGAAATCTTTTCCTTTCTGTCTTACCATCTTCCAATTTCGATATAACATCAAAGGTTTGCTCATCTCGATCAATGCTCGTTATCCAGGACAAAACTGAGAAATTCTTCCCATAAGCTTCTTTTATCTTCCTGTATGCCGCTTCCAGAATATCTTCCTTTCTCGTTTTCAACAAACCTTCTCTGGCAAATTCCATCAGGATTCCTCGTGATCTATATAGATCTATGAGATCGGAGAGAACTTCCTTGTAGTTCAGGAAAAACGACACGAAATTAGAAACCGCCTCCAGGAGTTGCTCATCTTCTTCCTTGAATGCCTCCTCACTTTCGAGGTTATCTATGAAGATAGCCCCGACATATTCGTTACCGATCTTGAGTGGTGCTGCTAATGTTGCCTTTATCTTTTCAGCCTCCCTTACAAATTCATCCTTTTGAGCATAAGAAGGAAATCTAGTCCTTGTAACATCTACAATATGAGAGAGTTTTTCGACTCCTTTGTATTCGTACATATCTTTTTCCTTTATCTTTATTTTATCCAGGATTGCCATATCGAATCCATGAGATGCTCTGAAGATAAAATTCCCCTCTTTTTCCTTTAACATAACACTTCCCTTCTGAGCATCATCTATTATTCCTACTGTTCTGTCCAGAACATATTGGAGAAACTCGTCAACATCCTGTTTCACCTTGATATTAAGAACGATCTCTAATACAGTCTGAAGTCTGTCACTTAGATAACTCACTCGTAGATACGAACTCTCCAGTTCTTCGTTCATCGCTACTATCTCTTCATTCGTGCTTTCCAATGTCTCTGTTTGTCTTTTCACCTCTTCTTCGAGATGTGT
>QNAT01000361.1 GCA_003641555.1 Thermotoga sp. | reverse complement strand
CTTGCTTACTGCTTTAAGGCTTTGTACCGGATGGATGAAATTCTCCTTTTGTTATCTGAACTATTTTATCAATAACAGAATGGCTTACATCATATACTAATATCACCGAATTCACTTCATTGAGGTGTTCTATAGTCAAAGGATATAAAGTGACAAGAATAACATTTTTTTTCCCCATAAATGCTGTTATCCTTTCGAATTCGTCCTTACTCCTCACGAAAAAGATAAGAACATCTTTATTTCCCAGATTTATAGTAGATAATTCATCGTATCTTACAGATTTAACATTATAATCCTTAATAGATGGAGGATGTTTTATATCGCATATGTAGATATGTTCCGGCCGTGATACTACATACCCTTGCTTTACAAGCGTTATCGAAGCAATATTTATCTTTTTCACCATTTCATTAAGTTCTTTTATATCATCTCTTACATTTCCAAATATCTTTTTTCCATAACTTACGGCTCCCGATAATACCTTAAACTCCTCTCCACCTTTCTTTACTCGAGAATGAATGCTTATATACCGTGAATATTCAATATTGACCAGGCCTTTTTCGGATAATTCCTCGCATTGTTTATCACTTAAACCTTTGCCATTCATAACGAAGATGGTATCTTCTTCGATTTCATGATATACATATTTTTTAACGGTCTCAGACGATACTACTGGGTTTTTCGAATCGAGAAAGTCCAGATATACAGGTTCAAGATCGATGGCATCGATATGAGTCCTTGTCTTAAGTGCGCGAAAGGCAACGAGGATAGAATTTTCAAAAGCACTTTTTGAGATAGTGAGGTGAGAAAGGGGGGGTTCATCTAATGAAATGGGAAATCCTTTTATTACCGATAACATACCGTATGCCCTGAACGCCCTTATGAAGATAGAAACCAGCAAAGCCGATTTGAACGAAGAAGAAGCAAGAGAATACTTGCTATCACCTGTTATTGGTATGCCATAGATAAAATCGATGCCTATATCGTGAAGTAAACGTGCTGTTATTAGTGCATATTCTTCTATCAGATCTATTCCATTAACCGCTCCCAGGGCTGAGGGAATTACAGTGAATGAAGAAATCGTTTCCCAACTTATTCCAATCAGGGATGAGGGTAACTCTTTGTGAGATGTCTGAACGAATCTTTGAACTTTAGAAGCACTTGAAGTAATAGATGTTAAGCAAACTGCTGTTGGAGTACCATATTTTGTTACAATGGAAAGTTGTGAAGTGTTATTAACACTCACCATGAAGCTCGCAAAACCAAACGAGCAAAATAAAAAAAGAATAAAAAATGCGATAACAGATACAGTACATTTGTTACAGATAATTTCGGCTTTCATATGTCCTTGTCCCAAATCATTTTGTAACTATACAGAACATCAAACCACCACAAAAAGCCTTTTAAAGGGTGACATAGGATAAGTCACACATTAGGCTTCACTATCTACACTATCTTTCTGGATAATTACATCATTTTCCAACTATCTATCTCAATCGAAGTCGTAAGAAAAGTATACCCTTATTCCTTTCTCCTTCGCATAATTTAATACTTTCGGCTTTGACTGGTGTGTTATCATCAATAAGAACTTTTTCCCTTTTGAAAACATAGGGTCGAGTCGCTTTACCTTTTTCAGAAATGCATCTACATGTCTTCGGGATAGATGCGATTTAGATTCACCTATCACCACAACCTTTTCTTTTCCTTTTCTGGCCAGACCGTATATGTTTACCTCTTCTTCTCTTCCGAGTGCGTTTGTCAAATATTGCCTAACGGGTTTCCTCTCTAGCTCTATGTTATACTCTTCTTTCAATAGATGAGGTAAGGCTTTGTAAGCTGCATTCTCGAGTGTATAGCCGATTGTATGAGATATTCCACCGACTTCTTTCTGAAGGTTCTTAACCGTCTTTGTGAGACTCATTAACTCTTGTTCTGTTCGCCTCTGTGCCTCAGCGAGTTCCTCCACCTTTTCTTCTGTTCGCTTCTGTGCCTCAGCGAGTTCCTCCACCTTTTCTTCTGTTCGCTTCTGTGCCTCAGCGAGTTCCTCCACCTTTTCTTCTGTTCGCCTCTGTGCCTCAGCGAGTTCTGCTACCGCATCTTCCAATCTCGCTAATCTCTCCTCCGCCTTTTCCTGGGCCTTAGCAAGATCTTTCACAATGGCTTTAAGATCATTAAAATCTTCTCTTGTTACCCTTATTCCCTTCATTCGTTCATCTACTATTTTTACTATTGTCTTATAAACCTCACCTGTTATTTGCATTTTGTCATCTCCTTTCCTTTTATTTCATTATATCATGACATTACTGCGAAAGATGTATATACTTTATAACCTTCAGCATGTGGATCGCTTAGTTTGATTCACATACCGAGTAGGGACAGATACTGTTCAGGCTCGTGGAAGGGTTGCCTATCTGTCCCACAAACTGATTATCATTTGATAATCGTTTTGACTTTACCCGGCTTACCCAACCACGATGCTCTCCATAAAAGTAGTGTAACATTATTGGCTTTTT
>QNAT01000360.1 GCA_003641555.1 Thermotoga sp. | reverse complement strand
GTGCAACTTGCAGGTCGTAGGGCGGCATATATTTTACCATATTTAGTTCGTACTAAAAACTTTTTGTTCGAGCTTATTTTTTTATTTAACAAAACAAAAAATCAATTTTATGGAATTGTATGTACGTTGCTCCGAGCTAAGGATTTTTGTAAATAACTATTATTTATGGGAAGAAATAATTTTGGGTCGTGCAAGAAAAAGCAAAGTACTTCTTAAAGGACTTTTGAATCATACAGCCATAGCAACCGCATTGAGAGAGGATATCCCTATAGAAAAGGCGATATCCATCGCTGAAAGGTTTTTTGGCATATCCTGTGATTCTGAACAAAAAGAAAGGATTTTTAGTGCATTTAGATTGTTAAAGGGCCTTGAGATATCCGGCGTAGAGTTATTTGTAAAAAATAAAAAGTTAAAACTCGTTGGCAGGATTGATGCTGTTAGTAATTTTACCCCAATCGAGATAAAATTTGGAAGAAAAACGAAAGGGGATCCCTATCAGTTGGCATCATATGCTATATGTATGGGCGCAACGAAAGGCATACTTGTCTATCCAGATAAACTCCTGTATTTAGAATTCTCTAAAAGATTTTTGGAAGATACAAAGAAACTTGTTAAAAGGTGCTTTCTAGCCAAAAAGCGTTTGTTGGTGGAAGAAAATGAATGTGGTAATAGGCACATATGGATGCTTTATAGGTAAAAGGGGAAAGCGCCTAATGATAAAAACAAGAAGTATGAAAAAGGAGATCCCTTTAGTAAAAGTGAACAATCTGTTCATTGAAACTAAGGGAGTAAGCCTTTCAAGCGATCTTATATCGGAACTGGAGAAGGTAAGGGCAAATGTTGTGTTTTTTAAGAACCAGAAGCCCTTTGCTTTTATAAGTTATTTTTACCCTCAAGATACCAGAGTGCTTAAAGCACAGCTTATGCTTGATGAGGCAAATAAATTGGTACTCGCAAAAGACATTGTAATGGGAAAACTGCAAAATCAGTTAGCAGTTCTTAAGTCTCTGAGAAAAAGCTCTATGATATCCAAGCTGACGCTGGCCAAAGCCAAAGAAATTTTTGAAGATTGTATATTCAAATTGAGAGAGATAACTTGGTTAGAAAAAAGTGATATTTTTTCTGCTGAGGCAAGATTTGCAAGCGTATACTGGCAAACAATTGCTAGTGTCATCCCGCATGAATATAATTTTAATACAAGGATAAAAAGACCTGCCACCGATTGCATCAACGCTGCACTTAACTATGGTTATGGGATACTTTCTGCCTATGTGTTAAGTAGCTTGGTGAAAGCCTCTTTACATGTCCAAATTGGATTGCTGCACGCGGATGCCCCGAACAGAAATTCGCTTGTTTTTGATGTTATGGAACCTTTTAGGCCTTTTGTGGATAGAAAGATTATCACCCTTTTTACCAAAAGAATGTTTTATAAAGATCGTGACTTCGACGAAAAAACACTGCTTTTATCGCAGGGCGGCAGAGAGAAGGTTATCGAAAGAATGCGTAAACTTGAAAAAGAAACTGTAAAATATGCCGGTAAGGAAAGAAGTTTTCTATCGGCCATGCAGATATTTTGCTACAGGATTAAAGATTTTGTGCTGGGAAAAAGAGCAAAGGTAGAGGTGCCCAAGCTTTGAACGTTATTATAATTTATGACATAACTGATGATAAGTTAAGAAGACAGATAAGTGAGGAGTTGAAAAATTTTGGTTTGGAAAGGATTGGCTACAGCGCTTTTTGTGGCTCTATCTCAAAAAAAGCGCTCCGCGCACTGGAACAGAGGTTGAATATACTCATAGAAAGCGATGTATTGCATATTGTTCCGCTTTGCAAATTCTGTTTTCAAAAAATACGGCTTTTAGGCAGGGCTGATTTGCCAGAAAACTTCGAAGATTTCGTTCTTTAACCATTCGCTCAATTGCCCCCCTCGCTTTTTCCTTTTTATCCCTGTTTTGTGCTCCATTTTCCCAATAACCCCCATTTTCCCCTTTTCCACATTTTCACATCCCCCTGCAAAAATATACTTAAAAGAGTTATGACACATTGTGCATTCAGAAATTAAAGTTTTTCCCAGAAAAAACCCACAAACAACCTCTGTCCGAAACCATGATCCGATGAATAGGGTACTATGACCATTGTATCGCCTCCACAATTTTTTTACTATACTATTGTCCGAAACCATGATCCGATGAATAGGGTACTATGACTACTCCCCCTATATCTGCTAATATATATAGATAGAGAAAAAAGTCCGAAACCATGATCCGATGAATAGGGTACTATGACAAGCCTTCCAAAGATTATCCTCTTCGCTCACTTAAAACCGTCCGAAACCATGATCCGATGAATAGGGTACTATGACACCCCTTAAAGTTTTTTTGTGCAGAGCAATATGCTTAACGTCCGAAACCATGATCCGATGAATAGGGTACTATGACTTTGATAAACTTCGTGCGGAAACCGCCGTTTCCATAAACGTCCGAAACCATGATCCGATGAATAGGGTACTATGACT
>QNAT01000359.1 GCA_003641555.1 Thermotoga sp. | reverse complement strand
GGCCATGACGGATCAATTTCATCTTACACCATACATTCCCGTAACCGTAGGGACGGGAGTTTACCTCCTGTCCATTTCGCCAGAGGCGAATGATATTATGGAACTCCGTTCCATCGGACAGGTTTAAAAACCTGTCCCTACGATTTTTTGAAACGATCGTATCTTAACATTCTGTTTTCAAATACTCCTTTATGTTCATTTCTTTTGTCTTGATACAAGTCAAACGAACCAAAGAAAAGATCAAAACCTCAACGGGATCAATTCCATTTTGCACTATACATTCTCCATTTCCAATTCATCGCCTTCACGATATCTCTACCATTTCTTCTTTCCAACCTTCACCGAGATACTTTTCTATTACTTTTTCATTCTGTAGCACTTCTTTCGGTTTACCCTCAGCAAGTATCTCTCCCTTGTGTAAAACATATATCCTATCTGCTATCTTTATTGTATCGTGAACACTATGGTCGGTTAATATCACCCCTATATTTTCTTTCTTCAATTCCAGAGCCATGTTCTGTATATCTCTTATCGTTAATGGATCCACACCTACAAATGGCTCATCAAGCAACACAAAGTCAGGCTCTAACATAAGTAACCTCGCTATCTCCAATTTTCTCTTTTCTCCACCCGATAGATACATTGCTTTCTGATCTCTAAATTTATATAGGTGAAATTCTTTTAGTACAGATTCTACATTAGGCTTTATCAGGTTTTTTTTCGTACCTCTTTCTTGAAGTATAATGGAAAGATTTTGAGCAGTGGTTAAACCAGCGAATGTTGAACTTTTCTGTAGCAGATACGTTATCCCTTTTCTTGCTCTCATGTGAACAGGCAAATGGGAAATATTCTCGGTATCCTTAAAGATTTTCCCTTTATCAGGGAGTACAACCCCTAATATTATATTGAATATGGTCGTTTTACCAGCACCGTTCGGGCCCAACAAACCTACTATTTCTCCAGAGTTTATCTCTATGGATATGCTGTTTAAAACCCGCCTTTTTCCATAGAATTTCACAACATTCATACATCGTAAGACGCTCAAACTCCTTACTCTCCTTTTTGTCCATACTTTAGATTTGCATATCTTAATATATCACTTGTGAGGTCGTTCATCGGATCGGCATATAAAACAGATGCATCTTTCAAAATGTAATCGTATCCCTTCGATTTACCATATACTTTAATAATATCATCGACCTGAGCAACTATCTTGTTCAATATTGGTTGATATTTGTCTTGCAATGCCTTTTCATAATCTTTCTGTTTTTTCGCCAATTCTTGCTCTTTTGCCCTTATATCGTTTATGGGAGCTTTCTTTGCCTTCATATCTGCTATGATCTTTTCCAGATCCTGGAGCTGACTCATATAAGCGTTGTAATCTTTTTTGTATTCTACATTCATTGCCTTCATCCCTTCGTAATTATCCAGGAGAAGACTCAATTTCACATATCCGATCTTTGGAATTCGCTTTGCCTGCTGCTCCTCGCTGGAAGGTTGAGTCAGAGCCACAACTACTGTTAATACCAACGCTGACAATATAAATATCCTAATGATAATACTTCTTTTCATACTTACCTCCTTATTTCAAATATCTATTTATTATCGATCTCATTTTACCACATCTAATAAATTTAATGAGAACCCGATGCCGTGTTTTACTACGTATCTCCGTGACAATTTAATGTTTTTAATAGTTACCCGTGGTTCTATTTTTCCAAAATATTAGGTCTTTTTATTCGAGTCTTATAATCTATGAGGATGGGTTCATATTCTTCATTCATCAGAGGTGAAGATATCATAAAATCAGCAGTAGAACGATTACATGCCACAGGAATATTCCATACAACGGCGATTCTCAAAAGAGCTTTCACATCCGGATCATGAGGTTGGGCTTCAAGAGGATCCCAGAAGAAGACCAGAAAATCGATCATTCCCTCCGTGATCTTTGCACCCATCTGTTGATCACCCCCCAGAGGCCCACTTTGAAATATTGTTATTTGAAGTCCGAGTTCATTTGCCAATATTTTACCCGTCATCCCTGTAGCATATAACTTGTGATGGCTTAAAGAACCCTTATTGAATCTTGCCCATTCCAGCAGGTCTTGCTTCCTATTATCATGAGCAATCAATGCGATTTTCTTTTTCCTTCCTATTATCCTGATTTTTTGAGTCATAGGTTCTCCTTTCTTGAGACTTAATATCTCACCTATTACCTGCTAATTATTATACTCATTTTGTAAAATATCAACCCATTATTATGTTCATTTCTTTTGTCTTGATACAGGTCAAACGAGCCAAAGAAAAGATCAAGACCAGTACGAAATTTGCTAAAATTCTTCGTAAAAATGCTAAAAATAATAGACTCGCTTCGCTCAGACAGTATCATTTTCTTAACGCATTTTTCCTCGAATTCCTTAACGCAAATTTCGTAATGCCAGCTTAAAGTCAAAACCTCAACGGGATACACTGTTTTTTGTGGATCAATTGTCAACGGCCTTGTGCGGATCAATTTCATCT
>QNAT01000358.1 GCA_003641555.1 Thermotoga sp. | reverse complement strand
GTTCAATATGATGCCTTATCTTGATAAGATCAAGAAGGATTTGACACGCATTAAGAAACTCATTAAGTCGTGCAAAGATAAAGGTATTGATGTAGCACGCGCTGAGCGTGCTGCTTCTTTGGTTGAAAGAATGGTTAAGATGGTAGAAAAGAAATTTGGTGATAAGCGATGAGCGGCTTGATATTTATGCTTGTACTTGGTACCATTACCGGGCTTATGAATTGGGGCGTTCAGCAAGCATCAGATGGACGATACAGCAATTGGCTTGAATGTTTTATGGGTGGAATTCAAGAAGGCTTGCGTGAGATAGAGAGTTTACCGCCATTGGAACAGGCTATTTACGGTGGTATTCTCGGAATTTTGGAATCTGCAGTCGGGTTCTTAGGTACGACTGTAGAAGATGTAGTAGGTGATGTTGATAATGTAGGCGACTTCTTTCATCAAGTAGCAACAACAATTGGTGATGCCACGTTCGAAAGTCTTGGAGATATAGCGGGTAAAATTGGCAACGTTAAAGATACTATAAAATCAGCAGTTGAAACTTATTTAGTGCCGGCGCTTGGTGGACAAGAGAGTGCTATTGGTAAAGTAAAAGAATCACTTGATGGCAAGCTTGGCGATCTCAGCCAGGCGATGACTCAGACTAAAAATAAACTCGTCGAGAAGTTAGATGAGCAGTTGCTGCAGAGCCGGGAAGTTACGGCTAACCTTGAGTATGCTCTGCAAGACAGTGCAGTTGAATCAGTAGAAGACTTGAAAACTAAACTTGATAGTACAGCGCAGCAGGCCTTAGCAGAACTTGATAACGCTTTGACTGTTGCTGATACTAACTTAAACACAGAAGTTTTCACAACGACATTACAGATGAAAATGCTAACCGATGTTGTAGATACAGCGACAAGTATTGATGAGGAACAAATGAGAGAGAAGATAAAACAGCAGGCAAGTATATACCGCGACTTGTATATTGAATCATTGAAACAGTATAAACAGATTGTCGACATGGTAAAACAAGAAAGACTTACTGAGGGTTGATGAGAATATGCTTGGCGGATTGACTGGCTGGTTAGCGGGAGTATGGGGCTCTTCTCTTGTAGGCTCCATGTCATCACCTAACGCACTAACAGAGACAACTAACCAGTTGTTCAATAGACTTCTGCAGATAACACTATTACCGCCTGATGTGCTTGTATATCTACGCTCAAGGGGACTTATCAACAAAGAAACATATATGCAAATTATGAAGGACTGGGGCTACTCTGAAGCTAACGCAGATGGTTTCTTTTATGCGTTGCAAAACAGGCCAAGCGTTTCAGAGCTGATACGCGGAATCTTTTACCTGACAGCAAAGCCGGATAACATAGATACGGTATGGGGTCTCATTGCTGAAAGGCTGCGTGAGTACGGTTACACCGAGGATCAGGCTGAGCTGATAACGAACTCTTACAAATATTTACCAAGCCTCAATGACGTTCTCCAGTGGATGGCAAAAGAGGCATTCGAGGAAGATATGGTACAAGTCCTCGGTTTAGATGAGGAACTGCCGGAGCTGTTCCTGGAGTACGCGGCTAAGCTTGGTGTACCGCCAGAAGATGCACGACGATTCTGGCGAGCGCACTGGTCAACGATAGGCTTCAGTCAGATGGCAGAAGCATTCCATAGATACCGTGCAAAAGCATACAAGCAAGGTACATATAACTATGAATTAAGACAATGGGAGACATATTGGGACGTATTCTACCGCCAAATAGAAGCACCACGGTTCTATCGTGAGATGCTGACAAGTATTACCTATAACGTCATTACCAGGGTAGACGCTCGACGTATGTACGAAATGGGGTTCTTAGACAAAGACGAACTAACAGCTATATACATAGCACAGGGCTATACCAAAGAAGATGCAGAAAGGATGAGCGACTGGGTATCATGGTACACCCAGCGTTACGATGAGGAAGACTTACGAGGCCTCACTAAGAGCAATGTTGAGAACTTATATAAATATGGATTGATAAATGACCATGAATACCAGGAACTGATGAAGAAAATAGGCTATGGAGCAGAAACAGCTGAATACAGCCTCGACTTGCTAAAGTCGAACATATTCATGGAGAACTTCAAAGCAAGAGTTGATGTTATCAAGAAAAAGTATCTAAAAGGCTTACTTACAGCGGATCAGGCGCGGCATTCGTTAGTTCAGTTAGGAGCTGACGCTACCTGGGCTGACGAGGCTGTTACTTCCTGGGAGACTGATAAAATAGAGCTTGTAAAACAACTCAGCAAAGATGATATTAAACAAGCGATTCGATATGGGATTCTGAAAATCCAAGAAGGATTCAACAAGTTAATTGAAATCGGATACAACAAAGAAGATGCAAAGATACTGCTACAAATCTGGGGAGCATCAAAGGCAGATGTTGCTGGGCTATAAATAATAAGGTGTAAGGAGTGATCACTTTGCCAAGAATAGCAAGAACGCCAGGCGAGGGTAAAGAGGAATTAAAGAATGCAATTGAGCGATACATGCAG
>QNAT01000357.1 GCA_003641555.1 Thermotoga sp. | reverse complement strand
CGGAATAGCAAATTGCTGTTTCACTCTTTTTACAGGTCTGCATTGAAAAACATAGTAAGGGTTTACCCCTATGCCCACAAGTTTATTTTGCAATTCCGCCAATATATCTGGATCGTCATTCACCCCTTTTAACAAAACAGATTGATTATTAACAATGATTCCTGATCTGGTTAGCATGTCAACGGCATCTTTTGACATATCTGTAATCTCCCTCGGATGATTAAACTGTGTAACAATGTATATTTTTTTATTTCTAAATGCGTATCTTTCAAGTAATTTCGGCAAATCTTTATCCCCTAAAATTCGTTCAGGAAAAGTCACCGGTACACGAGTCCCAAATCTAATAAAATCCAGATGAGGTATCACCGAAAGCTTTTCTAAAAATTTCTCAATCACTGTCGTCGATAACATAAAAGGATCGCCTCCGCTAATCAGCACGTTATTAATCTCTGTATGTTTTTTAATGTAATTTACCGCCATACTAAATCTATGTATTACTTCTTCTGTCGGTAAGCCAACTAACCTTTTCCTAAAGCAATATCTGCAATAGGTAGCACATTTATTTGTTGCTAAAATTAAAGCTGTTTGCAAATATTTGTGTTGCAAACCCGGCATTTTCGTATTTTTCCGTTCACCGCTGGTATCATAAGAACCGCTTAAATTTAATTCTTCAACTGAAGGAACCACCATTTTTTTAAGAGGGTCATTCGGATTGCTCCAGTCGATCAAGGATAGATAATAACGGGTTATGCTCATGGGATGTCTTTCTATAACTCTTTTCAAACGCTTTTGCTCTTCCGGTGATAAATCAACATATTTTTCCAACTGTTCTAACGTAGTAACATTGTTTTTCAGTACATTTTTCCAAGTCATACAAACACTCGTTCTAAAAGGAGCATCATGCAATTTACAATCAATCCCAATAGTCCCTTTACCAACTAACCGTGGTATATTAATTTTATGCAGATAGGAAGCCACCAATATGATTATGGCAACACATGCCGCAGACGATTGAAAATTGGTTTCCAACTCCTAACATATACTTATCCCATGATGGTATTTGATGGTAACTATTGTTAAGAAAATAAAAAATTACTTAAGATAAGTTAGATACCTCATAAACAACAAATATTACCTGCGAAATTAATTAGGTTTTAAGTTTTAAAATTCTTTCAGATTATATGTAACCCCCTGCCATTGAGGGATTAATATTGTAGATTTCAGTAATGAGTACCATAGGAAATCCTTCTATTACCTGTGCAAGATATTCTATTGTTCTCAAACTCATATTTTTGTCAATATCCCCATGGATGATCTTATGTCTCATTTCTATTAATTCCGTTAACTTTTTCCACAACTTTCTTTGTTCTTTTTTCTTATTTAATCCCCACTTAAAGCAATCATACAAGGATACACCAAAAAATTCTTTATAACACCATTCAGCACTCTTTTTTCCACTAATGCTCTGAAAGTTAAACAGCCCCATATTACTTCTATTTTTTACTACCATCCTCGAAAGACAATCTTTAGCGGTTTCAAAATCGAAGGAGTTTTTTATTGCCATCTCCTGCATTAATTCAGAAGAGATGCCACACGAATTTGCTATCTTAAATAGTTGTCTAAGACGCTGATCTTCTTCTTTGTCCATAAACCAAAAATATTGATATTCTATAAAAGTATCTTTTAGGAATGTTTCCAATGCAGATACAAGAAAAACAATTGCCATATTTAAAAATTCCTTACGGTCTTTTATTCTGCTTTTACGATAACTATCCAGCAATATATTCACCCTGTTAATATTTTTAGAAAAAGTTAATCGTGGTGTCAAGCTATGTATCTCTCTTTGTATTCTCTTCTCTATTATTTCTTTACTTTTGCCACTCTCCAATACTTCAATTATTTCTTTCATCTCCTGAAAAGCAATAAAAGTTGGGCCATATTCCTCAAAAATATCGGAAATTCTCTTTTGCCCAATAAAGTTATATTCATTTTTGTCTGAAATTGCAAAAAAATATCCAAATCTGGGTACTTCTATTTCTTTACCAATTTTGTCAATTTTATATTTTTTATTTAATGGATCAAGAATAAAGATATTAACTTCTCTTTTCGGCAGATTGTATATGTTGAGAACAGTCGAACTCCATTTCTCTCTTTCTATTTTTAAATTTTTATCTATATTCTCACATTCTTCAGTGTGATTTTCCAATATGCATTCGCGGACTAAAGAAAAATATCTTTTTAAATAAGTTATGTAATCGCTAAATGTTGGCTCCATCAGTAATCAAACAATTTATATCATATATACTTTTTTATATGGCCATGTTACACCTGTATTGTCAACCATGAGTGGTAACATTCGCTTGCTAAGATAGAGTAAATAAATAATTGTAAACAACTACTGCCAAGGAAGTGCAAAAGGAAACATCTCTCTATCTTAAAAAATGTTACCGATGTTGGTTTACTTTACAATAACAGAAAATCAATTTGCATCAGAATCTTATGATCCTATTCCCATGAGTAAATCTTTCT
>QNAT01000356.1 GCA_003641555.1 Thermotoga sp. | reverse complement strand
GCAGTAGCTTTAACTACTCTTTTTGTTACTTATTATAACTTCCTTAGGCCACATATTAGCCTTAATTACTCTGTACCTATACCCTTAGAAGAATTAAAGGATATAGACACCCTTCAAGGCAAATGGGCTAAAGTTATCCAGTTAGCTACTGAGTTACCTCTCAACTAATTCTTTTTAATTAGATTGATTGAAAATAATAGTAGCAGTATTGTGGAGACTGTGGGCAACTCGAAGAGTTGTCCACAGTGATGTGGGTAACCCGAAGGGTTATCCACAGAACGACAGTATCCACAATGAGATTTTTAGACACCGGTAAAAATCTACCTCTTTTAATCAAACCTCACTTAATTTTTAATAGTATGCCAATAATAGCCAATCTTCCATTTTCTTAGTTTAATACAAAGTTCTATGAGTATCAAACCCTTATTTTCAAAAAACAATTATAAAAAAATTCTATTTTTTACCTTACTAATTTCTTGTATTTATTTTTCATATTTACCATAAAACTTTAATGCCATTTGGCAACTCACTGGATTTTTGGTAAGATAAAACCAAAATCCAAAAGGAGGTCAGTGGCTATGATAAGAAACAAAACAGAGGAAAGAAAGAAACGTCTATCCACCAAGACATTAGATCAAGCTTTTAGAAAAGAGGTGGAAGAAGGTCTTAACTGTTCCCCTATTGAATCGAAAGCGCTTCTTGATATTGTTAAAGAGGTTTATATGCCCTATCTCCATGATAATCAAGCTATTCATCCGGGACAAATGGTAGTTATGGGAATCAACATTGATGAACCTCCTGGTAAACCATTAGAAAAGTGCAAGTTTAAACCTATTGTGATAACTAAATACGATGGGGAATCCGACGATAATATCCGCCTAGAAAATGGCTATATAGGGGTAACTGCTCTAAGACGTGCCCAACTCAAGCGTATAACAGAGGAAGCTAAAGACCAAGGAGTTCTCTTGACAGCTGAAGATCTTGCCTATAAAATATTTAATTGTGGCTATAGAACTATCTGCCGGGATCTGAAGCACTTTCGCTCAAAAGGAATTACTATTCCTGTAAGATCGCAACAGAAAGACATCGGACGAGCTATTACTCATCGAGTTAAGGCAGTTGAACTCTACATCCAACGTAAGCTTCCTACTCAAATTGCTCAAGAAATACGTCATAGCTTGAATTCAATCAAGAACTATATTAACAAGTTTGCTCGAGTAGCTTCTCTTACCAGGGAAGGGCATTCAGTATCAGAAATAGCTTTTATCGTCCAGATATCCCCAAACCTGGTTAGAAAATATCAGGGGCTTTACGAGAAGTTTAATACTCCTGAATATTCCGAGAGAATTGAGGAGATCATCGCTCAATTCAAACCCAAAAAAGGGGGTCAAGAAAACAGGAGGGTAAAGCCATGATAAAAGACATTCATAAGGAGATGTGGAAACCTCAAAGAGCTAAGAACTTTGATAGTGCTATCAGACATTTCATTCAGACTGAATTTCCTCGACTTGGTGGTCCTAAGGTAATAGATCTATTTTGCAAACAGATAAGAAAGTTCATCGACAAGTTTTATCCTAAAGGTGAATATGTGAGCTTTGGTCAGCTTCCCTGGTGTGGAGTAGCCAAAGAAGATTTTCCAGCAAGGGCAAAAACAATAGCTCAAACTAAACTAAGGTCAGTTATCCTTCCTTTGATAGAGGACGAGGACTATGTAAAGCTTGAATCCGGAGCATCCTTTAGGGAAGTAACCAAAGATAGAATAGCTCGGGTTATGATCCAAGCAGACAAAAATGGAGTTGAACTTACCACGACTGAACTTGGTCTCATGTTTAGCTATACTCATAGTCGTATTTGCCAGCTCATTGCCCAATATGAGAAAGAGCACAACTGCATTCTCCCCCGACGAGGCACGGTTCATGACATGGGAAGAAGCATTACCCATAAGGTCAAAATATGTCGCAAGAAGCTACTTGAGGGGAAAGAGACGCCTGACATTGCTAAGGAATGCTCTCACGATCCCCTGAGTGTAGATAAGTACCTTTTGGACCTACATAGGATCAACTTATGTAGGAAAAAGGGTATGAGCAAAGAGGATATATCTTTTTCTATTCAACGCAGCGTTAGCCTCGTAGAAGAATACCTTAAGTTAATCGAGGAAATAGAATGTGAAAGAACCAAAAAATTCAATCATCAACTTGCCAAATGACATAGCTAACTTTTGTTATTTTAAAGAGTATCTCCAGTGACGGAGGGAAAACCCTGAGGCTTTTTTAAATACTCTTCATTCACTACCTTTAACTGTGTTTTTCCAGTTGTTGACCATCCATTACATGAGAAAGTACCGCCATTCCATTTTCATAAAAAATATTATAAAGCTGCTTTGAAGATAAATTAACCATTTCAGATGCTCGTTTAATTGCCAGGATAATTTCATATACCATAAATGTAGCATGTATATTAGAAGATAAAACCCGAAAACTACTGGGAGGATATTCATCTAAGACTATATCTACCCAATGATCCATCACAT
>QNAT01000355.1 GCA_003641555.1 Thermotoga sp. | reverse complement strand
ACATTTGGAAGCGCCTGGGCCCCGAATTCATTGACGAATGGCGCACCCGGTAGGGAATGGAATTCGTAGTAGTGAGATCGATACCATCCAGGATAGGGATGATAAGCGAAATCAGAGGCTATATCTATATATCTTGTGGCGTCTTTTGCCTTCGCTACCTTGTATAATAAGGGGTCGAGTGTATTCCTGTTGACACTCGGTTCATTGTGACAACACCAAACACATATGCTCGGATGATTATAAAATTGATCTATCATATCTTCGACTTGTTCAACGGCATTTTCGGCAAAATCATCCGTTTCTCGATAGCTCCACTGGAGGGCGAAATCTTGCCATACCAATATTCCCGCTTCATCGCATGCATCGTAGAATTCCTGACGATTAACATGTGCATGAACTCTAATGGCATTTACATTTCCTTCTTTTAACAGTTTTATATCCTTCTCTATCATATCGCTGTTGTACTCGCTCAGCCATTGAGTTGGAATAATATTCGTACCCCTTGGAAAGAATCGTTTGCCGTTCAGATACCAGTTCCATTTATCATCTATCTTTATATCTCTTATGCCAAACCTTACAGAAACATCATCCAAATCCTTACCTTCTGAACCTGATATCCTGCATTTCAAATCATATAGATATGGTCTTCCTCTGTCCCACGTGGTCCATAGCCTGGGTGAATCTATAGTCTTTACGATATGTGCTTTGTGTTTTCCTGAAGGGAAGAAAAGCCTTTTACTGATTCTTGAGCTTTGTTCAAATCCTATTCCAGATATATCCAGATCGATCATCGTGTATTGGGGAAAATCGTTATTTATAAGTGATATTTCTACATCCAGACGTGCCCTTCCATCCTCCAAAAGCACAGGTGATACTCTGATCTTGTCTATGTATATTTTGCTTTTCTCTGCGATCAACACATCATTCCATATGCCACCTGTATTCATATCCTGCCCGTGTTCTGGATTCCAGCTGCCCGGGCGTGTGTCGTGATGGTTGAATATACCCTTTATCAAATATTTTTCATTGGGCCAAATATCGACAGATTCACGGGGTGAATTCACCTCTACTTCCAGGGTATTTTCTCCATCTTTCAGTATATTGGTTACTGGAAAAGAAAATTCTTGAAAGTACCCTTCATGATCTCCTACCAACTGATCATTCAGTTTAACCTTACAAAAATAATCAACACCTTTGAATACAAGATAATACTCTTTATCCTTTTCAGGTGACATCTCGAACTGCTTTTTATAGAACACTCTACCACTGTGATCCAACCCCTGCAGATACCAATTGGAAGGGACTTGAATATCACGATATTTTTCATCATCGTTCAGACGATATTTCCAGATTCCGTTGAGAGAATATTCTTTCATAAATGGCCTCCTTTTTTCAGGTAATCGTATAAACTTCTTACCTTTATTCTATCTGACAAACATCTTACCTTCTTATTCATCGAAGGAACCAGAGTAAAGAAGTTATCCGAGGGGATACATTCTTCTTCCGCCTCTATGTAAACTCCGAATGCCGGCCGTTTGCACCGAAAGATCAGGTTATCTCCTTCTCTGACACATGTTAATTCTGGATCCATCAATTGCATATTCCTGAAATCATTGAAGAGAAAATGATTTTCAAATTCTTCTCCGTCACATCGTGCTGAGATATATATCACTGTATCAGACAATATCTTTTGGGGTAAATCCTTTATTCCAATGATATCAATTGTAGAAGCAAAATCTTTTAGAAGCCGGATTTCTCCGTATTTCTTCTCCCACAACTTTTCTCCTCCAGTGCCCCAGATCTCCAGAAAAACTTCCATAGTCCTATCTTCATGCAGGTCATTTACAACCATAACTTTAAGGACTTGCTCTGAAGATTCATAATCCACAAAAGGCAATATATCAGCATAAAATTTCTTAGTATAGTAGTATAAAGCTTTTGATCTTTTAAAATAATCAACACAGGACCAGCTGAAGACAGGCCAGCTATCGTTGTATTGCCAGTAGAGTGTTCCCGCGGTTTTATATTTTCTCGCTCTCCAATGCTCTACACCGAATTTTATGGCTTCGGCTTGATTGAGCTGAGAAAGATAAACAAATGTATTGAATTCCGTTACCAATCCGAAGTGAGAATTTATGAAGTAAAGCATCCTTTCTTGTCCTTTTACCTGTTTGTTGTGATCAACAATAACAGGATGAAATATTTCTTGCTCTTCTTTCTTTGCGAAGAAATCGATTGTCTTCGGATCGGGAGCAGCCTGAAATCCGAATTCACTTATGAATCTGCCATCTTCGTGGGCATAACCCCTGTAATCTACACCCCCTGACCAGACATTCCATATATGGCGATCACCGGATTTTGGAGAGTTTGCTTTTACCCCTCCATATGGGCTCGAGGGCCAATAAGGTCTCGATGGATCCTCCTGTGCACATATCATAGGAAAGTCGTGTAAATATATTATATTCCTAGGATGTTCACACTTGACTTTACGTGGCATCATAGGCCATTCTTCGAATCCCCAATTGTTTTCTTT
>QNAT01000354.1 GCA_003641555.1 Thermotoga sp. | reverse complement strand
AGGGCTCCACCAAAAGATGTAGGAGAGAAAAGCTGTTGTGAATACCAGAGATTGTTGATTGCCAATCCCACTCTTATATCTCCGAATTTCATCCCGGAAGATATGGATGTCAAAAGCGAAATCTTTTGTGAAGAAGACAATCTCTCAAATGCAAGATCATTTGAGGTGGAGATATCCCCAAATCCAGCGTTGAATAAAACCGTACCTTTGAGATGAATATCGGTATATCTATTATCTGAGTTATTTTCACCGTTTATTGAAATAGAAAATTCCAATGGTTCCACATCGAATTTCGCTGTGGCTGAACCGCAAATAACATTCAGAGAATGTATAACAGTCGAAGAATAGGTGGGATATGTAAATATATGTAACGTATCGTAATTCTTCGTCCCAATCGAAGATGAGAACGATATGCCCTTGAATTCCCTTCCCAACGATACCAGAAGCACTGAAAAAGTATCGTTATATACCAGAGTGCTCGAAGAAGTCAATATATCTCTGGGAGTGTATTTGATGCTCTTTTTGTAAAATGAGAATCCAATACCGAGATCTTTTAAGTTGGTTTTTAGCTCTATACCACCAATTGGAATGGTGTTTTCTAATCCGATTTCTCCTCTAAAATATACAGGATATTCGAAATCCTGGGTTTGATAGGAGGTGACTAATTTCCCCTGCCATCCTTTCGGATCATTGTAGCTTCCCGTTAAAATTGCTTTCCATGCTGGATCTTCTAATCCTATTGTCCCCCCTATAGAGGAAGTTTGAAAAGAAGCTGCCTCCAATACATCGATCATCATGCCGATGTTCGCTTTACCAGTAAAGGCATTGGTGGAATTATGGACATGAACATAGCGGCCATCAGAGGTATTTTGTACCAATGAAAAGACGTTGTTTACCATACCGCTCTGGAGAACAAAAGACAGAAGTGAGGATTCGGGATCAGAGGAGAATTCAGCGAATACATTTGGAGTTCTAAAGTTTCCCATTACATAGGGTTGACCTTTAGAACCCCCTTCTATATGTAGATAACTATTCTCTTCCATTTCCGCATTAAATGGCTTGCGTGGATTGAAAGGAATGGCAGAATAACTGGAAGGTATGGTCTGCTTTAGTAAAAATGGAAAGTAATTTGGCATCATGTGAAATTGTCTCAAATATTCCAGATCTACTGCCCATTTATCTGCATATACACGATTTGGGCAGGTGAAAGAAAAGACTTCTTGAAAATATCGCTTTCCTCGTTTTTCTCCTATCATTAACAGTGGTATTGTGCTTTTCCTTATCGGTGGATACAACAAATGAGTTTCAGGATATGAAGATAAGAAATAAAACTTGATGGGCATACTTTTTCCAGGCAAGTAATTGTCTCGAAACTTCAAACCAGGTGGTACATACAATGCGTAAGCAAAGGGGTCGAAATGTCTTTCGAAAGAAAGAGATGCCCGTGAAAGAGGTTGCTTTATTATAGGTTTATTGGGTGTCATAAGGGCAGAAGGTACCCTGGCAAAAGCAAACAATGTGCCTGTTTTCACCAATGTCTGAGCATCTTCCGATAACAAAGGTACGATATTTCTGGATGAAGGCAATCCATGAATCTCACCAAAGTTAAAAGATACTGCAGTTCTATAAAATGGCTTATGTATGGCAATCGCTGTTCTTTTATTTTTCGAGAAAGCATACTTGCTGAGTTCAAGTGGGAGACTATATGCAGGATTTATATTACTCGGATGTATATTTGTCGTCTTCCTGAAGGAAGTACTCTTCAACATGTATGCCTTTCCAAATGGAAATACAGTGGAAAAAACTGTCGAGGGTAGCAAAATCTTTTTTCCTATGGAATAACTCGTAATCTCCCCACCCTTTCCTACGATCTTAAATCTCATCTCCGTTTGAGATATACAGGTGGAATAGAGTACTAACATTAAGATCAGAATTAATTGAGCGACAACGAAAAAATGTAACCTCATATGATTTTCTTCACCTCGCACTGATCTCTTCTATCCTTTTGCGGGCATCGGGAACTTTGGGAGAATTAGGAAATTTCTTTATGAGTTCCTGATACGTTTTTATGGCTTTATCATATGCTTTCTCTCGTTCATATATCTGAGCTATATAAAAATAACAAGCATCGTTTTTCTCAAAATCTGGATAGGTAAAGATGGTCTTAAAAAACATCATCTTAGCATTCTTCATTTCGTTTTTATTGTAGTAGAGAAGCGCAAGGTCGAGTGATGCCCATGGTGCCTTTACACTTAAAGGATAGTTCGATAACAGGTTTTTGTAGTAATCTTCGGCTTTTGAAATGTTACCTTGCTCGGAATAATATCTCGCTATTACATACAGGGCACCGGACTTCACATCCGAGGTTTTAGATTCCTTCAAAAGGCCTGTCATCAGTGTATATGCTTCATCGTAATCGTGCATATTCAGATATGCTTCTCCGAGATAATATTTCAGCCATTCAATTTTTGGTGATTCTGGATACTCTTTAATAGCCTTTTTAGTATAATCTTCGAGTTCGTTGAACTTCCTGGCAGT
>QNAT01000353.1 GCA_003641555.1 Thermotoga sp. | reverse complement strand
GTATTACCCTGGGAGATCCTTCTGGCATTGGACCAGAAATTGTACTTAAAGCACTTAAAAAGATTCCTGAAAAAGAGAATATTATAGTATTCGGCTCCAAAAAGGTTTTAGCCTTTTATGAGGCGTTAATTAATTTGCATGTAAATCTTTCTAATCTGAAAATTATAACCTCTGAAGAGCAACTCACAGACAAGAAAGGACATGTTTTATTCGATATCGATAACATTGAAGAAATTTTTCCCGGGAAATTAAATATGAATTCTGGAAAAGCCGCTTTTGAATATATAAAAAAAGCAACAGAATTTGCCTTAAAAGGTACTGTTTCTGCTATTGTGACTGCTCCAATTAATAAAGCGGCGGTTCAATCAGCCGGTTATAAGTTTAATGGTCATACTGAAATACTTTCTTATTTAACCAAAACCCACAAATGCTATATGCTCCTCTATTCGGAGAAATTAAGTGCAGCGCATGTAACTACTCATATATCCTTAAAGAAAGTCTCTAACACTTTGAAGATTAATAATATTGTTGAAGTTGTGAAACTTGTTAATGAATTTTATCATAAACTTGGGAAGAAAGCTAAAATTGGAGTGAGTTGTTTAAATCCTCATTGTGGAGAAGGGGGAATCTTCGGTAACGAAGAAATCGAAATAATTGGTCCCGCGATAAAATACCTGAAAGAAACATCAAATATCAATATACAAGGTCCTTTTCCTGCAGATACTATATTTCTAAGGGGAATTAAGGGTGAATTCGATGTAATAATCGCTATGTATCACGACCAGGGACACATACCAATGAAGCTTATTGCCTTTCACAAAACAGTTGATGTAACTTTGGGTTTACCAATAATAAGAACATCTGTTGATCACGGGACAGCCTTTGACATCGTTGGAAAGGGGGTGGCAGATGAAACTAATTTATTAGAAGCCTATGAATTAGCAAAGAAGTTGTGTTTCAGACTTTACAAATTTGTTTGAGAGGTGATGGTAATGAAGAAAAGTAAAATCCTTTTTATGGTGGCGATCGTTTTATTGTTAGTGAGTCAGGTAGCTTTTTCAAAGCATATTACGCTGACTTTCGCATCTGCATATTCTGAGGAAGATCATCAAACACAAAGTTTACTAAAATTTGCTGAATTAATAAAGGAAAAGACAAATGGTGCAATTACAGTCAATGTAGAATTCGGAGGCGTGCTTGGAGGAGAGAGAGATGTTGCAGAAGGAATACAAATTGGAACGATCGATGGTGCCATTCTGGGTGGAATACTCCAGAACTTTGATCCTGCACTGGCGATCCTCGAATTCCCATTTTTATTTAAAAATGCAGAACATATTAAATATGTAATGGAGGGTCCAATAGGAGAAGTAATAAATGAAAGAATGCAAGATAAGATAGGCATGCGTTTCTTATCCATCATTATGAGGACATCTAGAGAACTTACCACAACAAAAAAGTCGATACGGACTTTAGCAGATCTTAAAGGTCTAAAGATAAGAGTTCCAGAAATGAAAGCTCACATCGAAACATGGAAAGCCCTTGGTGCAAACCCCACACCTATTGCATTTCCTGAAGTCTATACTGCTCTGCAATTGGGAACAGTAGATGGACAGGAAAATCCAATTCCCGTAATCTATGCAAATAAGTTTTACGAGGTATGCAAATATCTAGCGATGACAAACCATTTACCAGGGTTTATGATGATAGTCATGAATAACAAACGTTATTTGTCATTGCCCTACAAGTACAGAATTGCCTTACTCGAAGCGGCAGAAGAAGCCAGTAAATATAACGATGGACTTCTTAAAGACAAAATGGCTTTCTATTTGAAAACGTTAAAACACAAAATGACTTTCACGTACCCTAATACTGAAGAATGGAGAAATGCCACAAAGAATGTCTATAAAAAGTTCACAAATATCGAAGGTTTTGAAGAATTATATCTGGCCATTAAAAAAGCAGGAGAGAAATTCTAAATTGACAGGGGGTTCCCCCTGTCTTTAGGAGGTAAAATGTATATTGTAAAGAAAGCTTGTGATATCATAGAAAGGATATTAGTTATAATATTAGGAATATTATTAACGTTAATGGTAATATTTATATTTTCCCAGGTGTTTGCCCGTTTCGTTCTAAACAGTCCTCTAAGCTGGACCGAAGAGTTTTCCAGGCATTTAATGATATGGATGGTTTTCCTCGCTTCGGCTGTGGCTTATAGAAAGGGAGCACATTTAAAAATAGATATTCTGGAAAATCAATTAGGTAAGAAGAAAAGGATTATTTTAGATCTTGTTTTTTTAGCAATGCTCATCATCTTTTTAATAAATATGTTTTACTATGGTGCCTTTCTGGTTGAAAAAACCTATCATCAAAGATCGTCTGCTTTTGGATATCCTATGTCTTTCATATATGCATCTATACCTACCAGTGCCATTTTAATGATGATATTCTCTGCAGAAAAGATCTTAGAATTGATCGTTGAGTTGCTTCGAAAAGGAGGTTCAAGTTTAGCAAAATGATGATATTTTATATAGTTCTAATATT
>QNAT01000352.1 GCA_003641555.1 Thermotoga sp. | reverse complement strand
GTCTGAGCGAAGCGAGTTTATCATTTTTAGCATTTTTGCGAAGAATTTTAGCAAATTTCGTACTAGCCTTGATTTTTTCTTTGGTTCATTTCTTTTGTATCAAGACAAAAGAAATGAACATAACAGGTGGGGTCACCCACAGAGAGGCAGAAAAAACAACAGATAAAAAACTATAGTATAGAGTTAGGATTTTGGTCATGTTCTCGTAGGGACTGGTCTTCAGACCGTTGACAATTGATCCACAAAAGACAATGTATCCCGTTGGGGTTTTGACTTTTTCTCTGGTTCGTTTGGTTTGTATCAAGACAAAAGAAATGAACATAAAGGGGTTTTGCAAAACAGAGGTATTTGAGAATAGAATGGATATGATCATCTCAAAAAAGTTACGCTGCAAGTTGCCATGAATACGGTTTTACACAGTTTTGAAAGACTGTATACAAAAAATTCAAAGGAGGTTGTTAAAATGCAAGAAGCAGTTCAAATCAAGGATGGTGAATATACATTGCGGGGTTTTTATCATCATCCCATACCAGATCACAAGAAGGCATGCGTGTTGATATTTCATGGATTTAGTGGATGCCAACCTGGACCACATTTCATGTTCAAATTGCTTTCGAGGCTGCTTGAAAAGGAATCGATCGCATCACTCAGATTTGACTTCTTAGGCTCTGGTGAAAGTGATGGCAATTTCGAAGATATGACATTTTTAATGGAAGTAAAAGAGGCTGAATTAATCCTCGATTATGCCAAAAAACTGGGTTACAAAAAGATAGGCATCGTAGGTTTGAGCATGGGTGGCGGAGTTGCCGCAATGTTAGCCGGGAGAAGACCAAAAGATGTTGATGCATTATGTCTGTGGTCAGCAGTTGGAGATGCTCCTCATATAATCAAAGAAAATACAACAGAAGATATGGAGAGATCCATGAAAGAATTGGGAGTGGTTGATGTAGGAGGTCTTCTTTTGTCTAAGGCGTTTACCGATGAGATGGAGTCTGGGATGATAGACATATATAAAACGGTTTCCAATTACAGTGGACCCATACTAATAGTACACGGTGATGCTGACACGACTGTACCAATAGAAAATGCCTACAAGTACAAGGATATCTTCGGTGATAGAGGAGAATTATTCGTAGTCAAGGGTTCAGATCATGTGTATTCCAATAAGATCTGGGTGAATGATGTTTTAGAAAAAACAGTGGCTTTTTTGAAGTTACATCTTGGGAAGCATTGAATTAACCTGAAATTCATCACATAACTTCATTGGAGGGAATAAATTGAAAAAGAGATACGTACTGGATACAAATGTTCTCATACATGACCCGAGAGCCATCTTCTCTTTTGAGGATAACGTGGTAGTAATACCTCTTCAGGTGTTAGAAGAGATAGATAATCTAAAGACGCGGCCAGGGAACGTTGGCAGAAATGCCCGTGAAGTGGCAAGGAACTTCGATAAACTTCGTTCGAGAGGAAAATTAAATGAAGGAATAAAACTCGATAAAGATGGCATACTCATGGTGAGTGGCGGGGAAGACCTTGCCTCAGAAGTGTATCCTGGCCTGGATCCTAATAAGATAGACAATCAGATCCTTGCCCTCGCTTCGAAATTTGTTCACAGAGACATCTCTATGCCAACTATTCTCGTATCAAAAGATATAAACTTGCGGCTAAAAGCCGACTCCGTAGGAGTAAAGGCAGAAGATTATGAAACTGGCAAAGTACAATATAAATCATTATACACAGGTGTAGTAGAGATAAATCTCTCTTCATCTGATCTTCATAAGTTGAATGAAGGCGGCATTCCCATAGAAAGTATTGAAGAGAAACTGAAACCAAATGAGTTTTGCATTCTAAAAACGAGTGCGGGAAAGGAACGATACGCAATTGTTAAGGGAAAGACAATACTTCCTCTATCTGTTGATCCGCAAAAGAAATTCTGGGGGATAAAAGCGAGGAATAAAGAGCAGCTCTTCGCAATGCAACTTCTCCTCGATGACGATATCAAACTCGTTACACTCGTGGGGATAGCTGGAACAGGGAAGACGTTATTGGCAGTGATGGCGAGTCTGGTAAAGGTGGTGGATGAACACAGATACAAGAAGATGATCATAGCGAGGCCCTTGATACCAATGGGGAAGGATATCGGTTATCTACCAGGTTCACAAGAAGAAAAGGTAAGACCCTGGATGCAGCCCATATTCGACAATCTGGAATTTCTACTCTCCAACAGGAAGATGAAGAAAAGCGAGTTCTTAAAGCACAAGGATCTAATAGAGATAGAAATCCTGAGTTACATCAGAGGACGCAGCATACCAGAACAGTACATCATAATAGATGAGGCACAGAATTTGACCCCTCACGAGGTCAAGACCATAATAACACGTGTGGGTGACAACACCAAGATAGTTTTAACAGGAGACCCCACTCAGATAGACAACCCATATTTGAATGCAGATGATAACGGTTTGACTTATGCCGCAGACAAATTCATAAATCAACCCATTGCAGGTAATATGGTTCTCACGAAGGGTGAAAGGTCTGAGCT
>QNAT01000351.1 GCA_003641555.1 Thermotoga sp. | reverse complement strand
TGGGATTCTTTGGAATGCTGTGGGCTGTTTTGGGAGGGATATGGTTGAATAAAATTATTGGTAAAGATAAGGGTGATTGCTGTTGAAAATATTGGCAATAGAAACTTCATGTGATGAAACTGCCGTAGCTGTTGGAGAAGATACTAATATATTGAGCAGCATGGTTTCATCACAGGTACCCATTCATAAGAAGTATGGTGGGGTAGTTCCTGAAATAGCGGCACGACATCACTTGAAGAATATAATTCCATTGTTAAGATCTGCTCTCGATGAAGCGAAGGTAACTCTAATGGATATAGATGTCATTGGGGTGACACAGGGCCCTGGACTCGTCGGGGCATTGCTAATTGGTATATCCCTGGCTAAATCCATTGCTTATACACTTAATATACCTCTTGTTGGAGTAAATCATCTTCAGGGGCATATATATGCCAATTTCATAGATAATCCAGATCTTACTCCACCTTTATTAGCACTGGTCGTTTCAGGAGGGCACACTGAACTCGTCTATCAGTCCGATTGGGGAAAGTTTGAAGTTATGGGTTCCACAAGAGACGATGCAGCCGGGGAGGCATTCGATAAGGTTTCACGCTTACTCAATCTTGGGTACCCCGGAGGTCCAGCTATTCAAGAGGCTGCAAAAAGAGGAAAGCCGGATGCTATACCATTCCCAAGGCCGCTGCTCGATAAAGGATTTGATTTCAGTTTCAGTGGTTTGAAGACATCCGTATTGTATTACACAAGAGCGCATAGGGATTATAATAGTAGCGATGTAGCAGCATCATTTCAAGAGGCAATTGTGGATGTGCTCATTGCTAAAACTATAAAGGCCGCGAAAGCAAAAAGGGTGCGACGTGTAGTCCTTGCAGGAGGAGTTGCCGCAAATGAACGTCTGCGTCAAAAACTGAAGAAAGCTTTATTAAAAGAAGACTTTGCTTTATATTTACCTTCTTTAGCCCTTTGTATCGATAATGCTGCCATGATAGAAAGGGTTGCGTATGAAAAGGCGTTGAAAAATGAATTCGCCTCACTTGATATGAACGCAGTTTCGAATCTCGATCTGGCTTCTCAGCACATGGTAGGAGAAAAAACACGGTAACTGTAATGAGAATTTCGTAAGGCGATTCGATATCTTTGATCTTTCCCCTAAAATGTGTATAATATTAGCAGAAAAGTAAGTGAGGAGAGATGGCCGAGAGGTCTAAGGCGCACGCCTGGAGAGCGTGTAGATGATATTTCATCTCGTGGGTTCAAATCCCACTCTCTCCGCCAGTATAGAAATGGATTTTACATGGCAGTTCGTACATCAGGGAATATATCTGTGGTCTCTCATAATCACGAGAATTGTAGGAATGTTTATTTTCTCTCCTTTGTTCGGAGCCAGTATCGTTCCTGCTACTGCGCGGGTTGGTCTTGCTTTTTTCATATCTGTGATCGTCTATTCTACATTAAGTCCCTATTATACAATCGGTATCTCTACACCGATATTATCGATCCTGATTTCTTTGATGTTCAACTTCCTGATTGGCATAATAATGGGTTTCACTGCTACTCTGATCTTTATGGGGATACAATTTGCCGGGGAGGTATACGGTATACAAATAGGCTTTGGTATGGTAAACGTTATGGATCCTCAATCCCAAACTCAAATATCTATTCTCAGTCAGTTTTCTTTTTATCTTGCTATGCTTGTGTTCATAGTTGTAAGAGGTGATCTTCTTCTCATAGACGCCTTAGTGAACAGTTTTAAGGTAATACCTCCAACTGTATCTTCAACCTCGTTGAATTTCGTAAACGTTTTGATAGAAAAAACTGGAGATGTATTCATTGTTGGTATGGAAATCGGTTTTCCAATAATAATGTTTTTGTTATTGACCAGTTTTATATTGGGTATATTATCGAGACTCGTTCCACAGATGAACGTATTCATGATAGGCATGCCTCTTAAAGTTGCATTAGGTTTGATCATGTTTCTTCTCCTGATCCCGTTCTGGATAGATTTCTTCACCAAATTGTTTGGTAATATGTATGACTCTTTAATGCAATTGCTGGTGAACTTCTGATTTTTTCTCTGTTTCGTTTGACTTGTATCAAGACAAAAGAAATGAACATAACAGAGGTATTTGAAAATAGAATGTTAAGATACAATCGTTTCAAAAAATCGTAGGGACAGGTTTTTAAACCTGTCCGATTCGCCATGGGTGAATAACATTATGGAACTGCGTTCCATCGGACAAGACTGAAGTCATGTCCCTACGGTTATGAGAATGCATAGTGTGAAATGAAATTGTTCCACAAAGACAATGTATCCTGTTGAGGTCTTGACTTTAAGTCGGCATTACGAAATTTGCGTTAAGGAATTCGAGGAAAAATATGTTAAGAAAATGATACTGCTGATTTGAATGTTGAATTGTGCCAAGTATTTTCTGTAAATTTGATCCTGCATCCCAGGATCGACCTCCTGTCTTCATTTTTTCACGACTCCTCTAAGTCATCAAAAGTCAGATACTTCATTCCTGTTATCCATTCTTCATTTATATCCATCAATATCGATACTGCCAGTCTTAAG
>QNAT01000350.1 GCA_003641555.1 Thermotoga sp. | reverse complement strand
CGTCTCTCTGTACTTGCTACCAGATGTGCTGAAGAAACCCATAGTCGTTTCCATAGGAGGTTTCCGACCACCATTTTGTATCAATTTAGTTGCTGGACCTGTGGGGATTCTATTCTCTATTGCCATTTCTCTGATAGGATTTTTGGTTTCTATCTATGCCCTGGGTTATATAAGAGAAGGAGCCGTAGAGAGATATCATATGCTTTATCTTCTGCTCCTTACAGGGGCAACAGGGGTTGTACTCACGGGGGATATATTCAATCTCTTCGTCTTCTACGAGATACTCTGTATTTCTTCTTATGCTTTGGTAGCCTACTCAGGAGATAGTACAGGTATCGAATCTGCCGTAAAATATCTAATTCAAGGTTCTATTGGTACAAGCCTTGTCCTCATGGCTATTGGCATGCTTTATGGGCTATTTGGGACACTCAATATGGCTGATATTGCAAGAAGTATAGATGCGGTTGGTTTGAAATCGGTATTCGTTCCCCTGGCTTTTTTGATCAGCGGACTGGGGGTAGAGGCAGCGATCTTCCCATTGAACGCATGGCTGCCGGATGCTCACTCTTCTGCACCTTCTTCTATCAGTGCTGTTCTATCAGGCATAGCCATTATGATCGGTGTTTATGCCGAGACAAGGGTTGTATTTACCATATTTGGTGAACAAAGCATTCTTCCTTTTCTCGTTCTTTTAGGGCTCGTAACACTTTTTATAGGAGAGATGTCTGCCTTCAGTCAGAGCAATGTAAAGAGAATGCTGGCATATTCCAGTATAGGCCAGATAGGATTGATAATCTTTGCCTTCGGGATAGGTAATTCTTATGGTGTGGCAGGTGGGTTATTTCAGATCGTAACCCATGCCCTGGGAAAGTCTCTGCTCTTCCTGGCAGCAGGATATATGATATATCGTACCGGTTCTATGGAAATATCATCTCTGAAAGGTATGGGTAAGAAAATGCCATTTACTTCTTTTGCCTTTACCGTTGGGGCGTTTTCGCTTATGGGTTTACCGCCTTTCGCAGGATTTCCAAGCAAACTATCGATCGTTCGTGCCGCCCTGGCAAAGCGAGAAAACTTATTCACCACATTCATCATCCTGGCTTTATTTGCCACGGTAATCGAAGGGGCGTATTTCTTCCGTGTGGTGCAAACCATATATTTTAAGGGAGAAAATACCGAATTAAAGAAAAAAGAATCCCCTGTTAGTGCTTTGATTCCAATGGCGATCCTGGTAATATTGATCTTGATCGTGGGATTGTATCCGAAGTCCGTAACGAATATATTGAACTCGGCTGCTTCAGAATTCTTAAACAGGATAAATTATATTAAGGAAGTGTTAGGATGACCTTAGAAGTATTGCTTATAATCGCATTCGGTGGTGCATTGCTCACTTATATATTTGGAAAGATCTCTCCGAGATTGCGGGATATCTTCGCAGTGGTCCTTTCTTTGGTACTTGTGATCATGGTTGGTTTCCTTTACGGCAAACCCCAGAAAGAGGTCTTTTATTTGGGATTTCTGGGCTTTCCCCTTGTTTTGAGAGCCAATATCTTTTCCTGGTTCTTTGCCATTGCAATATCATCCTTGGGGGCACTTTCTGTGATTTTCTCCCTGAGTTATATGGAGGGAAAGGAGAGGCTCAACTTCTACTACTCGATGATGCTTCTTGTGAACGCGGCTATGCTGGGGATAGTGTTTGCTGGAGATCTTCTTTCTTTCTACATCTTTTGGGAGATAATGTCCTGGAGCACATTCCTGCTTATAAGCTATAACCGTGGACGTGCTCTATCTGCTGGTATGAAGTACATACTTATGTCAATCGTAGGCTCTATAGCCTATCTTGTAGGTATGCTTTCACTTTATAGCACATATGGCACCTTAAATATGTCAGAGATATCTTCTTACATAGCCTCTGCTTCCCATGGGTACATCTTATTCTTATTGACTCTTTTCGGGATCACCTTTGGTATAAAGAACGCAGTTATGCCTTTACATACCTGGTTGCCCGATGCCCATTCTGAGGCTCCTTCACCGTTTAGCTCTATATTATCCGGGATATTGATAAAGATGGGAACATATGGCTTTATCTTGATGATGTATGGAATAGTGGGTTTGAAACTGCTCTTGAGTTTTACACACGGAGTGTTCATCTTTCCTTACATCCTTTCCATACTGGGAGCCATCACGATAATAGTTCCCAGCTTTGTTGCCATACTTCAGGATGATGCCAAGAGACTTTTGGCATGGTCCAGTATCGCACAGGTAGGATATATAATTCTGGGAATCAGTGTTGGAACGAATCTGGGATTCGCTGGTGGGGTCTTCCATTTCTTCAATCATGCTATCTTCAAAGCCCTTCTCTTCCTGGCTGTGGGAGCAGTGGAGTATAGAGAAGGGAGGAGGAATTGGAATTAACTTGGCGGTTGGGTAAAGAGGTTGCCCGTACCTTTATTGTGGCTTTGATCGGCGCTTGTGGTTTGATCGGTGTTCCCTTAGCCAATGGTTTCGTTTCCAAGTGGTTGATCTATAAGACGTTGATCCTCAACATGCATCCTTTCTTCGCCTTTGCTG
>QNAT01000349.1 GCA_003641555.1 Thermotoga sp. | reverse complement strand
TGACTTCTTCTTCGAATAGACCAGGATCATCGTTATCCCCTGGTACTACAAGTGTTGTCAATTCGATATGAATTCCTCGTTCATAGGCATATTTTATAGTTTCCTTTACGGATTCAAGGTCTCCGCCGAATCTCCTATAAGTTTTATCATCGAAGGCTTTCAAATCGATATTTGCGGCATGGATATAATTCAGCAACAATTTCAAAGGCTCTTTTTCTATATATCCATTGGTTACCATAATATTATACAAACCTTCTTTTAACGCTATCCTTGCGGTATCAAGCATGAATTCATACATGACTATGGGTTCAGAATAGGTGTATGCTATCGCTTTTGAGCCATATTCAAGAGCAGTCTGTATCAATTGCATTGGTGTGGTTCGGTTAACAGGAGGCCTTACTTTAGATATCTGCCAATTCTGACAGAACGGGCATTTCATATTACATCCCCACGAACCTATGGATAAAACTTCTTCGCCCGGTCTGAATTGAAAGAGAGGCTTTTTTTCTACAGGATCCATAGCTATACCACTTATTTCACCATAGTTGAGGGAATATAACGTTCCTTTTACATTTTTTCTAACTCCACAGAGGCCAACCTTATCTTCTTCTATAACACATTTGTGAGGACAGAGAAGACACCTTACCTTACCATCTTTCAAACTTTCTTGAAATACCGCTTCTCTCTTCATTTTAATATCTTTTAATGATACCTTTCTACAGTAAATTTGTATATCTTTATATCCTCATCAGGAGAAATACCAGCCTTCCGCCTCGTTATAGATATCTGCTCTTCTACCGTATCTACCCCCTCCAGATCTGGCAATAGCAAACCTCTACCAAATCTACCTTCTACTATGATTCCATATTTCCTGGGATCAAGTTCTTTTATATCCTTTACTATTGAGGGTTCACTCAAAATATCTACCGAACAAAAGAGCTCTGGTAATTCCTCTGATTTTACAGGAAAAAATCTTGGATCCCTTGACACCGCTGCTATTGCGTTTTCACGTATTTCATCCACAATACAGGATCGAGTGGGAAGAAACGTTCCTATGCACCCTCTTAGAGAACCATCATTTCTGTGGACAGTTACAAAAACTCCTGCCTTTCTTTCGTAACTACCTTCTGGTAATTCGATATCAGTAGGCTTATAAGGTATATTGTCGCCTTTTACGAATGTTTCTATCACTTCCCATGCCCAACGTGCATAGGCTGTCTTCTCTTTCACAACTCTCAACTCCTCAATGCACAAACAGGTTCAAGACATTCTTTCTATTGATGTTCTGGTTCACAAACGTCAGCAAGGATGCTTGATTCATGATTTGTTCTTTTGTAAGATTCATGGTGCTTAGAACGACATCTGTATCTCTGATCCTGCTCTCCGCTGCGATCTGATTCACATATCCAACCTCTAAGTTGCGTATTCCTTTTTCAAGATGATTACGAACAGCACCAGTGTTGGAACGCATATCATTCACTTTATTTATAGCTTTATCCAGAATTGATATGTTATTCTTATTATCAGTGAGGTCTACTTCTGTCGTACCGAGAGCATTTGGAGATATGTCTTCCAGTTTCAAGGTTACGACAGCACCCTTTTGAGGTGTAGAGGCAACCATTACATTTAACTCATTTCCGCCAAATAACTTTTTTGTGTTGAATTCAGTATTCTTAGCAATATCGCTTATTTGTTCATTTAATTGTCCAACTTCTTGCTGCATAGCTTTTCGCTCTTCAGTGGTATATGTGCCATTTTCAGCTTGCACTGCCAATTCCCTCATTCTACCAAGAATATCGTGGATCTGCCCCAAAGATCCCTCAGTCACTTGTGTAGCACTGATACCCGTTTGAGCATTTTGAATTGCCTTTTCCATACCCTCGTATTGAGCACGCATTCCTTCACTCATTGCAAGCCCTGCACTGTCATCTCGAGCGGAGATTATGCGTAAACCTGTGGCTATCCTTGCCCTTTGTACGTTGGCATTCGCATTGCTTCTCAAAATTGTTTGCCATGCATCCAGTAAATGAGAATTATCATTGATACGCATAGAACATCACCTCCTTGTGTTTTACTTGAATATATTATACCACTAAATTCAAAAAAATAATAATAAGAATAGTTATCCAACACGAATTAACACACAATTTTAAAATGTCAACCCATTATTATGTTCATTTCTTTTGTCCTGATACAAGTCAAACGGAACCAAAGAAAAAATCAAGGATAGTACGAAATTTGCTAAAATTCTTCGTAAAAAATATTAAAAATGGGTGGACTCGCTTCGATCAGACAGTATCATTTTCTTAATGCATTTTCCCTTGAATTTCTTAACACAAATTTCGTAATGCCGACTTAAAGTCAGAACCTCAATGAGACAATTTCGCCTTAAAAGGTGTCATGTAATTACCTCGTAAGGACAGAACTAAAGTCATCATACAATAAAATATAGAAATGAAAAAGCCAATAATGTTACACTACTTTTATGGAGAGCATCGTGGTTGGGTAAGCCGGGTAAAGTCAAAACGATTATCAAATGATAATCAGTTTGTGGGACAGATAGGCAACCCTTCC
>QNAT01000348.1 GCA_003641555.1 Thermotoga sp. | reverse complement strand
CTGGATTCTTTTAGTGCATCGGCAAGTTGTATGCCAGAGAATTCGGGCATTTCGATATCGAAAAATACCACATCTGGTTCCTCCGATAGGATCTTTGAAAGTGCTTCATATGCATTATCACACATATCGATTATCTCGAAATCGGAGTATTTTGATATGAGGAATCTCAGTTCCTCTCTTGCAGGCTGTTCGTCATCGACAATAATCGTTCTAATGACCATTTTTTACCCCCTTTTATTGGAAAGCCTATCGTTATCTTCGTTCCCCTTTTACCTTTTTTATCCTTTATCTTGAAATAATGGTTTTTGTCATATAGATTCTTCATCCTATCGAGCACATTTCTCAATCCTACGCAATACATATTATTTGGACTGTGATTTAGGACCTCATCGATCTTATCTGATGATATTCCCCTTCCGTTATCTTCAACTGTAACGAAAACTCTCCCCGATTTTATAAGCGATGAGATCTTAATAACAAGTTCTTTTGTAGAAGGAGAGAAACCGTGTTTTACCGAGTTTTCTACGATCGGTTGGATTATGAGGGGTGGAATTTTCACATCTAAGGTCTCAGAAGCAATATTCCATTCTATCTTGAGTTTTTCTCTAAAACGTTCTTTTTCTATCGTAAGATACGATTTTATCAATTCAAACTCTTCTCTAAGTTCGATCAGATTATCTTTCCTATCGGTTACTTCTCTAAGAATAAAACTCAATTTGTACAAAAGATCTCTTGCTTTTTCAGGGTTTCGCCTTATTATATAACCTATGGTATTCAAGGCGTTGAAAAGAAAATGTGGATTGATTCGTGCCTGTAATTCCTTGAATTGTGAAAGGATTCTCATTTCTCTTTCTCTCTCTATTTCTCTGAGTTCTATCTGATTTATCAAGATATTTGCCATCCCCCTCGCAAGTTCAAAATCGAGAGGTGTTATTGCATATTCATCTACTCTATACAGTTTAAGTGCCCCTAAGACATTTCCGATTGAATTCCTCAAAGGCACAATTACTCCTGAGCCCAGGGGACATTGAGGATTAGAGCAAGCGATCGCCTTTCTATCCTTTAATAAAAGGTCCTTACCCATTCGAATGGCTAATTTTGTGGATTTTGTCTGGATTTCAATTCCCGGCTTATGGTGATCTGCCCCCTTGCCGACAAATGCCAGGATCGTTTCCCTATCAGTCAACGCTACTGCATCCAGATTAGTATATTTCATTATGATTTTCGCCGTTTTATTTGCAGATTCCTCTGTAAGACCTTTACTCAAAATGGGAAGGGTTTCATTAGCGATCTTCAGGACTTTCTCAGCGGTTAGAGCACTTATCTTCTCCCTTTCTCTTAACGTAACCTGGATAACCAGGAGAAATAAACCAACCCCTATAGAATTTGCAAGAATCATCGGTCCTCCTATGATCTTAATCAGGTTTACTGCATTCGAAAATGGTCTTGATAAAGCAATTACAAGCAGCATATGTCCGGTTTCTGCTATGCTCGTGAAGAGTATACCTGGTAATACCCCGAAGAGTTCTCCCCTTTTCCATTCGTATAATAAGCCAGCTATTAAGCCATTTATGATCGTAGCGAGGGCACAGGGAATAGCAGTAAAACCACCAAAATAGAACCTTTCTACTCCACCTATAACACCTGCAATGAGTCCTACCAATGGGCCACCGAACAAACCTCCTCCAATGGCACCAACATCCCTTAAATTTGCTATTGCTCCCTTTACAGGAGTTCCAAGAGCAGTGCCAAGGATTGCTACACACCCAAAGAATATTCCCAAAAGAAATTGTTTTTTCAAAGATCTTTCTAAACTGAAGAGGTCTTTTGCAAGAGGCGTTTGTCCAATAGCAAAACCTATCGTGATCACTATAGCAAGCGACCGAATAAGATCGAGATATAAGACATAGGGGCCTTTTGTCGAGAAGAACATTTCAGCAAACGTCCCTACTCATAGCTCTTTGTCCAAATTCCTCCATATCCTGTACTCTGATTCGCTTTCCTTTATGAGATACCTTGATCTTCTTTATTTCCTTTTGAAAACTATCTGTTAAGATGAATTCCACTTCTTGTTTTGGTTTTATCTTTTTCTCAAGATAATCTCTGACCTTTTCATTTAGATCTTTATATGCAAGAAGGTAGATATTTTCTACCTTTCTTTGAGATATATATTCTTCTATCCCCTGTAAGTCTACTATACCGATCTCGGATCTGAATCCAATGAATATTTCTTCATATAATGTCCTCTTTGGGAAAATATTTAAGAATTTCATTTCTCACCTCACTTTATAATATTTTACATCTTATCATCGGTTAATTGCAAAAAATAGATACTATCCCTAAATACCAGTTAGAAACCATGCGATGAATAAAGAGAAGTTACACTTTATTTCCATCCCTAACCGGGATTTAGGGAATAAAGTTGATCCACACAAGAAATGAGCATAATAATGTGCTAACATTCTACAAAAAAATGCCAGAGATTGAAAATAATGTGGTAAAATGAGGATTAGATGTATGGTGCAAGATGGAATTGATCCACACAAGGCCGTTGAGAATTGATACACGAAAGACAAAGTG
>QNAT01000347.1 GCA_003641555.1 Thermotoga sp. | reverse complement strand
GCTCTTTAAGAGTGCTTCTCCTTTTTCAGGATTGTATTCCCAACCATATTGTTTAACAGTAGATTCACTGAAATATTTGCTTTCGCCACCGAATGGAAGTATCAAACTGGATCTTGCGGTAGGCGAGTACTTTGTCATAGCCAATAGAGCAATCTTTTCATAATTTATGCAGTATGCTATTGCCCTCCTAACCTCCGGGACATCAAGTGGATGTTTATGCAAATTGAACCAGAGCGATGGTGTCATCGCAGGGACGTAATATGGAGGATGCTTGTACCAGGTAGCTATTGGGAGTCCTTTTTCCCACATCTTCCAGATCTGTGGAACGAATTGCTGAGATATATCAACATTACCTTTTTCAAGAGCAAGATTGCCATCATCGTTACTCTTGAAGACAGGATGTACAAAGTATTTGGGAACAGGTAAACCTTTGAAGAAAAGTCTTCCCCAATAGTCATCGTAGCGTTTAAGCACCACCTTTTCGGGAGAATAGTAATACAAAGTGTAAGGTCCAGAACCTACAGGATGCACATTTGTGAATTCCCGTATTTTCTTTATGTCGTAATTGCATTTCTTCTCTATATCTTTCCATATATGTTCGGGGAGCACGTAAATACTACCTAAAGCATCTGTTATAACTAATCTGTTGGGATTTTCTGGTTTCAATTTAACGACAAACATATCTTTTCCAACAGAAAAGATGTCCTTAGCATACAACCAAATGTTGCTCCACGGGCAGCCTTCATACCTTTGACCTAATTTAAGCGTATAGACAACATCATACGCCGTTAAAGGCTCCCAATCCTGCCAATGAACATCGGTTCTTAAAGTTACCTTCAATGTCAGATTATCCACCCATTCATACTCTTTCCCAATCAATGGCTCCAACTTTCCACTGATCATATTGTACATGAACAGAGTTTCGTATATCAGATTCCTACCCGCTCCTGCATTTATAGGCCAATCTGGACTTCCACCAAGGGGATTCCAATTGTCTGGGGGTCCCCATTGCAAACCTGCGGTATACAAGGTTTCCGATCTTGGAAGCTCCCCTATACTTGTAGCTAGTGCAGGTATAATACCTAAAACAAATACCCCTAATACAAGCAACAACAAAAATCTTTTCATCACTAAATCCCTCCTTAAGATTAAAAGATTAACGTTCCTCCAAACACCTTTTGTTACAGTCTATCACCTCCTTCTTTTTGAAGAAATGGGAATTGCGGATTCACGCTCGATTAAATCCACTGGCACGATCACCTGACGAGGAGTCTTTTTTCTCTCATCACGGGAATTGATCCGGCTCAAAAGCAATTCCGTTGCTACTCTACCCATTTCCTCCCTTCTCTGTTTTATCGTGGTAAGAGGAGGTATAACGTACGGAGCCATATAACTGTCGTCGAATCCGATCACGGAAACATCCTCTGGGACAGAAATACCCTTATCGTGTAAAGCCTTAATGGCTCCTATTGCCATCTGATCGTTAGCGGCGAATATCGCGGTGAAATCCAGGCCATGTCCCTTTAAATATCTTTTGATGGCTGAATACCCGCTTTTGGTAGTAAAATCTCCATCCAAAACAAAAGTATCATCACGTTTTATACCTTTATCTTTCAATGCCTTTTTGTAACCGTTAAATCGCTCTCTCGAAGAATCGAGATATGAAAGTCCCTGAATGAACAAAATGGCAGAGTGCCCCAGGTTCAAAAGATATTCCGTTGCCATATATCCCCCATGAAAATTATCTGTCTTTACTGTATCAACCTTTAGACCATGGGGATCTCTATCTAACAAAACTATATCAAACCCATTTTCTATTAAAAAACGCACATAATCATCGTCACCAAGAGTTGTAACCAGTATGGCACCATCGACTTTTTTTGCTTTGAAGAAATTCACCGCAGCCAATTCTTCTTTTATAATGTGGTGATTCAATGAAACTATGAGATTGTATCCGTTTTCTGTTGCCGTTGATTCTATCCCATTTATCACTTCACCGTAGAAATCTCCGAGTGTATCTGGTACAGCGATCCCGATCGTTTTGGATAGACTTGTCTTCAAAGTACGTGCTGAAGCAGAAGGAGAATATCCCAACTCTTCTATAACATTTAATACACGACGGCGTGTCTTCGGGGAAACACCTTTTTCCCCATTTAAAACACGCGAAACCGTAGTTATGGAAACGTTTGCTATTTTAGCCACATTTTTTATCGTATATTTCATAATATCACCATATAGAAAACGTTTTCTAAATTATAAAACAGAATCTTCATTTTGTCAATATCTCTGGTGAGTGAGCAACAAGGTGTTACAAATATATTTATTACAGAATCACAGGAAAAACGTTAACGCAGGATGGATTACGATTCATAGATAACGAAATTCATGTGTGCTTTGTTTTCTTTGTGTTTTTATAAGTATTAAAAATACCCCTATTCAAAAAATTAAAAGGCTCTATGTCAAATTGTGTTGATGAAAATCAGATAAACAACGTAATGACGGTAGATCACCTGCCTTTCAGCCTCAAATAATCTCAAGTTATAAACGATAACCCTTCATAACCACAACACACCGTTCCTTC
>QNAT01000346.1 GCA_003641555.1 Thermotoga sp. | reverse complement strand
ACATCTTCCTTACGCATTTTACCACCATAAACCAACTCATATTCTTTTTGCTTTGCAGGAAAGAGTTTGTATTTATAGTCGTCAGGAATATTTTCTCCCTTTTGTAATCTTTCGATTAAATCTTGTATTTCGTATTTTGATAATTTCATATTCATATTTCTAAAAGTCCTTCACTCAGACATAGTAAACGCCCCATGAAACCCCCCAATATTTTGGACAATTTACTTAGGCGCTTGGCCGACTTCAATGATCATCTGCTTACCATTCGGCAATCTAGCGGCAAGAAATGTTAACTTACGGCATAGTTGCTCTTGAGCAGACCGTCGGCTTGGTTGTTCAAGTGGTTCCAGCCGCACACGCACCTCTTCTTTGGTGCTACGTATCCAGCCATGGCATTCTGTTATCGCGTAGAACAGATCCACTATCTCATTTTCCAGCTTCCAATGCGGTCGAATCCAGTTAACCATTTCTTTTTGAGCATTCCACACACAGGAGGTTATAAGGTCAAATAGCTTTTTACCCTCATTGTTAATCCTCTTTCGCTCACAATAATCTTCAAGATCCGACGTGTTCACTCTTTCCGGCTCTTTTTTCACATCTTCGCGTGTTTGCTTCAGGATAACTTCTTCCTCTGAGATCTTCATTTTCAGGTTGACGTGGATACTATTTTTCCGTTCAGAACCATCTTTATTAAATACAGGCTTAGTGTCAATAAATTTCACCTTTAACCAGGTGATATGTTTCTTTATTTTTGCCACAAGTGCTTTCAACTCTTTCAGTATTGGATTGGCGACATCCTGCTTTTCACTTTTAATGAGTTTAAATCCCGGGTGGTAATGAAAGGGGTGCTTGTCCTTTAAGTGTTTAAACGTATTCTCAGACGCGCCCCATCGATTCAAAATCCCAAGCATGCAATCCTTAGTACTTATCTCGTAGTCAGCAGTATAAGCAAGGCCAGCAGTTCTCCGGTTTGTCTCAATGTTCCAGAGTATAAGATGCCGCAAAGAAAAGGTTTCCTTGACGCCTTCATTCTTTGTTACGTTGAACTCCTTGATTTGCTCAAAATATCGGTACTTTTTACCATTGAGCTCCAGTTCCCCGGAAAATTGTTCGTCAGGTATCTGGGCAAGTTTGCCATGATTTACATACTTATCCCAGGTCACAAAACAGACACCCTTTTCTCGTAAACCGTAAAAAAAATCCGCGCCATACCCTTCACGATCAAAAACATGGATCACTTTTTTCGACATGTCATCTGACCACCTATCAGAAAGAGTGGAAATATGACCGCGCAAATCACCTGTCCCTTCCTGGATATCAAAATCAACGATTCGGCCCGTTGCATCGCAGGTTACCATGTTAGTTTGGCCGGGAAACGGTATGCCCCGTTGTGTATTGTATCCACAATGCACCTTTTCTTTGCCGGTATACGGAAGTAGGTGTCCGTCGGTAAACAAAAAATGAACCCCAACTAAGCCACTTCGTATTTGATAACGAAACAAATCATCCAATACTTTTTGGGCAACATTTAAATGAGCCGCGCGATAAAACCATTCCCAGGCCTTTGGTTTGGAAGGAATACGTCCTAAGCCAACAATCAACCCTGCTTCACGTTTATAGACATTTTTCAACTGTTCAAGTGAACGAATATTTCTGCTTACCATCATAATGAAAACCATGAAAATCTTGTATGAATTACCGAAATATTCACCAAGGAGAGTCAATAGCCTTAGTTGAGAAAATAGGTAAATGATATAAACGAACACCCCGGCATATCGACTTGATTGCCAGCTATGTATCTCAGTAAAAGGTTGCTCTTTATGAGAAATTGTTTTGGCTTTTTTGTCTTTTTCAATCATGAATGGCAAGGTTGGCTGAACAGTTTTGCCCTTCTCGGCTTTTTCAGCTTCAATTCTCTTTTTATTTCGTAATTTCGCGAGCTTCTGGTTAATGTTTCCAGTGGGTAGCTTGCTTTTATTATCTTTTCGTTGCTGTTGTAAATTTGTATCTGGAGCGACATGATAACTGTTTATCAATCCTTCCAAACCGTAGATTTCTTTCCGTTCAACATAGTTGTGAATAGTTTGTCGGCTTATATTTAATACTTTCGCCAATTTCGTTTGGTTAACGCCATACTCTACAAGATCTACGATAAATATTCGTTTTGCCGGTGTATCTGAAAGATCTACCCGCTTGATTTCTCTTCCATAATCATACTGGATGGCGGTTCCTTTTTTACCACCACGAACTTCCAGGCTAACCCCTTTGCCAAGGGTAGTTTTATTATCTTCTTTGATGGGTTCAAAGTGTTGTTGCATCATCTTGACTCCTTACGTATATTGAATATATGACAATACACTAAAGAGCAAATAAAATCAATGTCTTTATACTTATTTTTTTATTTTGTTATTTATTTCAATATTTTCGTGATTGAATTGTCCATTTTTGATATATCATATTGATTTAATACCACTTTTAGTGGTGGCTTGGAGGAATTTTACGAGGTCTGAAGTAGGAAAAGAAAGAGGTTTCTGTGTAGAGAAATAATTCACAAAGCAAGGAGAAATATTTAAGTATATACTGCTGATAGTAGTTTATTT
>QNAT01000345.1 GCA_003641555.1 Thermotoga sp. | reverse complement strand
TTTCTCCACTATGTAGTTTAACAGTGGTTGTGTCAAGTATTTTCTGTAACCCAAAATCCCAGTTAGAAAACAAAAAGATTCTATTCTTGAACCAGAGCTCAAGATATAAAAAAGGCATCTCCATATGGAGATGCCCAAAAGGAAATTTTCTTATCTTATGTAATCATTCACTTCCTTCCACTGTGTCTCACATCGTGGTGGAACATCGGCCAGGATGTATCTGCCAATCCACCACTGCTTCCATTTATCGCGTAGAGATGCCAATCCTTTGACCCCACATATATCGTTCCGTCTGAACCTATCGCAGGGCTGGACCATACTTTATTTCCTGTCCGATACTTCCACTTGAGTGTGCCTGGCTGAGAACGCATGGCCAGACATCCAGAAGGCACTAACAACGACAAAACCAATATAAAGACGATTAATAAACCCAACCTATTTTTCACACAAGGCCCCCTCCTTTGTTAATATTACAAGATAGCTATATTATATCACTCCATTTTGTAAATGCCATGAACTGCCTCACGAAATCTACACGAAATTGTATCGTTGCCTCATATAAAGATCTTAGAATGGAGGTAGCAGGATAAGATGAGATCAAATGAAATTCTGGAACTGTACAGAGGAGGAAGGTTTATGAGTTTGTCATTGAAAGAGAGAGGGGCAGTTGTAAAAGAGATTTCAGTGAGATATAAAAAGGTAAAGAAAAAAGAGAAAGGAAAGATACTCGATGAGTTTGTTAAACTCACGGGATACAACAGGTGCTATGCCTCTTATCTGTTAAGAACATATGAGAAGAAAGTAGTTATCTATGGGAAAGATGGTATAAGAAGGGTGTTTATTGCAGATAACGAATACAGAGGAAGGAAGAATTTTTATTATGCTATTTCCACCACCAGGGAACATTACAGCCCCATAAAAAACACAAAGGGCCACTTAGGCTTTTTGCTCTTCTAACCCAGATTCATACGATCTTTTAAGTCACTTTGAAAATCACGATCTGTGGTTTAACAATGGAGGCGGTGGACAGCACCGTAACCAGATACAAAACGTGATTTTACAGATCGGTTGAATCCGTCTCAATACTCTTTTCTAATTGCCCACGAGAATTTCCTGTTTCTCCATATAATATTTGGATGGTATAAGGGTTCCTACTTCCTTTTTGAACCTGTTGAGATTTTTTCGTGCTAATTTTCCATAGTGCTGAAGTATACCCACAACAAGAGATGGATGTATTTCTAACTTCTTCGAACAATCGTTTACTTTTTTTTCTGATATGTAGTTGTAGCTATCCTTGAAGTAATCAAGAATCTCATCTTTTTTCAACCATTTGCCGGCCATTTCATTTGCTTCTATTTCGTTTTTTTCTTTTCTCAATTCTGTGATATTGTCGATGAAGACTTTTTTGTCTTTCAAATATTCCTCATGATAAAGTATGTGAGCGATTTCATGGGCGAGCACGAACCAAAAATTATCTATTCTATCGTACCTTTTTGTGTAAACGATCACTGGACCATCTTCGTCTATGAATGATGCCCCATCGATGTAAGTTTTCTGCAAGTGATGAAGGATTAGAAATTTGACTCCAGCGTTTTCCAATTCGTTGAGAAATATCTCGATTCCTCTATTACGAATTGAGTATTGAGTTATTCGTTCCGCCAATTTTTCCAATTTTTTGCGATCGTAATCATGAGAGAGTTTTGTTTTAGTAGAGAGTTTCTTCGCCATCAGGGACCACACGTAAGCGTAAAGGTCGTTAAAACTTTGGTATGCCTCAGATTTTCTGAATGCCGGTAGAAGCTCTTTTTTCTGGAAAATCTCCTTAAGTTTTTCAAAATCATCCACGCCAAAAATATTCATAATTTGGTTCTTTACCTTTTCAAACGATCTCGAATTCTCTATCCATCCTATTTTTTTCATCTCTCTTATCGGTAAATGTTGGTAGAGGATGGAACGCTCCTCAATTTCTTTGTTTTCTTTTGATTTGCTCGATTTGAGTTCTTCCATTCTTGTCCTGTACATAGTGTACAAATTTAGCCAGGTAGTTGGAGTCCCGCCTATGGCTTTGGCAAGCTTTACGGCTAATTCAAAAGTGATGGGTGTTTTATCTTGTATCAAGAGATTCACCGTTTTCAACGAAACACCCATGACCTCCGCCAAATCCCGTTGTGCCCACCCTAAGTATTCCAATTCGTCTTTTATGTGCTTTCCCGGACCAATTATTTTCCCGGGTTTAATTTCAGGCATACTTCTCACCCTCATTCATAATGTTTTGAAATCTTATCGATTTCAAACTTTCCAATCGTGCCTTTATCATCCAACCATTCGATGTTGAATTCCAATCGATATTCTCTGTTCAACCTTATTGAATATCTGTTAGAATAACCACCAAGCTTTTTGAAATGATAACTTTTCATACTTTTCAAAGCCCATATCGTATCTGCCGCTTGAATAAAATCAATTCTTTCTATGTATCTGTCTATCAAATTTTGTGGTAGTCGATATTTTTTATTTGGTCTTCCTTTTCTGTATAATCTCTCAACATGCTCGTTTAAAAACACTACTTCCACTCGATTGCCCCCAATGGATGAATGCAATTC
>QNAT01000344.1 GCA_003641555.1 Thermotoga sp. | reverse complement strand
TGGGTTATGAAGATATCTTCTATCTTCATAAGATTTAGATTCGCAAATAGTATTTGTCTCTGTGTTCCTTCTCCGCAATCGAATAGACAGCAGTATTCATTTCTATCTTTATAACTGAGATAAATGGCAGGATGTCCCCGTTCACGTGTTGGTATCCCAGCAGTTGTGCCCAGAATACAAATATCTATCTTAGACATAATCCATCCCGTAATCAGGCAATGGAATCGGCAAGACTCCCTTTGTGAGAGCGGTGATTTCGTCATAAGTTTCCCTTATTTTTTCTGTCGATCCGAAAACGGTCCTTGTAAAATCTTCAGTCGATAATTCGAAAACATGCCTGCCAATTTCCAGGGTATAAGTATTGTTTAATTTTACCTGTACATTTGTTCTTTGCGAAAAGTATGAAGTCAACGATTTTCCTAACTTTTCCGGATCGATAATCTTTATCGTGCCTGACAAATTTCTACGCATAGGTTGACATATCTTTGATAGTAATCTGTTAAGTCCATATTCAGTTCCGATTGTATGCAAGATCAAAGAGTTAGCCTGTTTCTTTTGGAGCACGCTCTTAATCATTCCAATAATGCAAAGCGTATCTCCAGCATGTTCTATACAATTGAGATTCTCTTTATCATCTCGAGTGAGGACGATATAACCGCATTCACTGATGAATATCTCTACAGTGTGCCCTGGTATTACCTGTCCTTCTGAAATTGCCCTGAATATAAGCTCAAATTGTTCCACACTTCTTTCAAAGCGCACACGTTCGGTACTGTGCATAGCAGACATAAGCGGTAGATCAGCTTGCTTTGCTACTCGTACATCAATGGGCTCGAATTCACCCAAAATATCAGATTTTAAGGTAGACATAAAATATATTCCTGCCCCAACGGCACCAAATCTCCTGTACAAACCTAAATCTCCAGAGATAAACATAACGGATGCATCCTCCGATATAGAAACTCTCTCTGCATCTACCAGGAGTGAAGATGAAAGTCCTTTACCCCTATACTCAAGTGCTGTGCATACAGAACCAATTTCCACAACACGGAATCTACTCCCGAATATGTTAATATCTCTCATAACCAATCCAACAAGTGAAATTACTTTACCTTTATCTACATAAACACGGAGGTTATCCAGATTCGGCTGCGAATATAACAGAGGGAAATCATCGATCATCGAACTCTTCTTATTTGGGCGAAAGATCGAATTGACTAACTGCTCGGCTGATTTGAATTCTGTCTTTCTCAATCCTCGAGGTCCTTCCATATCATTTACTTCTTTGAAAATTTCTTAAATATATCTTCGAGTATTCGATTAACTTTCTCTGGATCATCGGATCTGAGATACGACATATGTGAAGCTCCATTATACGCCCACACCGCAGCATTTCTAACTCCTAATTCATGTATCTTTTTAACTGCTTCTTCCATTTCTAATTCTCTACCAGCAGGTACTTTATATCCTTGAAACCACATATGAACTTCCTTAGAATATTTCCTCCCAAGTTCAATAAATCTTTGAGTTACGGGTTTGACAAAATCATCAACACTTCTATTGAATATGTACCAGTATGGATCAGATCCTATTACATCTACAGAATCAAGAGAAGCTATCGAATCAGCATCGGGAATGCCTATCTGCTTGTTATCAAGGGGTAGGAAACAGATCGCATTTTTAATGCCTTTAACTTTTCCATATTCTGTCATTTCTCTGAGGAAATCGTATGCCGAGGCCTGACGAAATTCACTTACTTCTTCTGTCATTTCTTTTGGCATCGGGTGCCCATATCTTTGAAAGAATAAGTTCTGACAATTGTTACATCGGCATGCCCATAATCCCTTTATATCCATATCTTCAGCTTTCATTCCAAGACGTTTTGCCGCTGATGCATCCCATCCTGGTATGTACCAATGTGGTTCATCCCAGAATATGTAATCGGTGCCGCCTGCCACAACAGAATCTATCCAGAGTTTCACAAAATTACGGAATCTTCTCGAATTCAAGCAAGCATGTGGTACCGATTTACCATCCGATCGGACTTGCCAATCATCAGGACTGGCAAGCAAAGCAGCACTAAAGGCCTCTCCTCCAAAAACCCCTCCCATTCCCCAGGGATCTGCCCACACTTCCATTCCCATAGAATGTGCGAGCGAAAATAGTTCATGCATTGTATGCTCATAAAATGCCAAATCATTTTCGCTGAATGTGAAAACGATATAGGAAACACCTATTTCTTTCATGTGTCGAAAATGCCTTTTTGCACAATCCTTATACCTATTCCCAAAGTAACTCATCCCGAGTTTCATTTGCACTCCTCCCATGATATTTATCAAATATATTTTATACCTACGAATATCAATCCATTTTTGATCCACCAATTTATGTTCATTTCTCTTGTCTTGATACAAGTCAAACGAACCAAAGAAAAAGTCAAAACCTCAATGGGACAATTTCATTTTACACTATACATACCCATAACCGTAGGGACATGACTTTAACGTCTCTGCCCATTGGAACGAAGTTCCATAACGTCATTCACCTACGGTGAATCGGACAGGTTTAAAAACCTGTCCCTACGACTTTTTTGAAACGATTGTATCTTAAC
>QNAT01000343.1 GCA_003641555.1 Thermotoga sp. | reverse complement strand
TTTGACTTTAAGTCGGCATTACGAAATTTGCGTTAAGGAATTCGAGGAAAAATGCGTTAAGAAAATGATACTGTCTGAGCGCAGCGAGTCCACCCATTTTTAACATTTTTACGAAGAATTTTAGCAAATTTCGTACTGGCCTCGATCTTTTCTTTGGTTCGTTTCTTTTGTATCAAGACAAAAGAAATGAACATAAAAGGGGTATTTGAAAACAAAATGTTAAGATAAGATCGTTTCAAAAAAATCATAGGGACTGATCTTCAGACCTGTCAATTTTGCTTTAGGAACAGGTTTTTAAACCTGTCCGATGGAACGGAGTTCCACTGGGCAAAGACGTTAAAGTCATCGTACAATATAAATATGGAAATGAAATTGTCTGTCCCTGTATAATAATTAAGTATAGTGAAGAAAGAAGGAGTAGTCGTTTATGGATAAATTGATAGCAGTCGTATTTCAATCAGCTGGAAAGATATACTATTTTTCTACTAATGGAGAGAACGTTGAGTTCAAGGATAGAGTGGTGGCTCAAAGCGATTTTGGCATCGAAGTAGGTACAACAGTTAAAGTCAACGTCGATAGAAAAGAAGTAGACCTCAATAACATCTTCCCGATAGTGAGGCTCATGACAAATGAAGACCTCGAAATCTACAAGAAAAATCTGAAAGATGCAGATTCTGCTATGAATGTGTGTAGAAAAAAGATAAAAGAACATGATCTTCAGATGAAACTCGTAAAAGCCAGGTATATGCTGGATAGATCTAAGTTGTTGTTCTATTTCACAGCAGAAGAACGCGTGGATTTCAGAGCTCTGGTAAAGGATCTGGCATCGATCTTCAGGACGAGGATCGAACTAAGGCAGATCGGTGTAAGAGACGAGTTCAAAATAAAAGGTGGGATAGGTATGTGTGGAAGAGAACTTTGTTGTGCCACACACCTCAGAACTTTTGAAGGAGTTACATTGAAATATGCAAAACAACAGCAGTTGTATATAAATCCTTCCAAGATATCCGGAGCCTGCGGGAAATTGCTGTGCTGTCTCAGATATGAAGCCGATGTCTATCAGGAGGAATTAAAAAACATTCCTGATCTTGGTGAAGAAACTGAAATTGAAGGTAAGAAAGGGGTCGTGACACAGTACAATATATTTACCAAAGAGATAACAGTTCAAACCAGGGATTCAGAAGTTTTTAAAATACCATTCAGGAGATTCAGGAGATAAATATGAAAGAACAAGGCTTTACACTGGTCGAAATCCTGGTAGCGATGGTAATACTCGTTGTTATACTGAGTGGTGTTTTTGCGGGCATAAGCGCATTTTATAGTTTAGAGAAAAGAGCAGAAGATAGGACTGTTGCCGAAGAATTAGCGAAAAGTTTTATTGAAAGGAGTTTTATCCCGGACTTCAAAGATTTGAATTTTCCCAGAATAGAGACTATTAACGGCATATTGTATACTGTTCAAGCAAGCACCATGAATATCGCGGCTGATGCTACTGCCATGCTTCAAAAGGTAACCGTGAACGTTATATACACCCTTCCCACAGATAGTACAACCAGGACGGTTAGTATTTCAGTTCTTCAGATCAGGATGAAAAGATGAAAAAAGGCGGAAAAAGTGAATATGGATTTACTCTCACTGAGCTTCTCATATCTATTGTCGTGATGGGAATAGCAATTGGAAGTATATGGTGTGTTTTTTCTGTGCAACTCAATGGCTGGATAAGTGTGAAGAATCGAGTGAATGCACTTCAAGCCGCTATCGATGGGGATGATTTTATGTTCAATGAGATCACAGGATGTGCTACTACTGTAACATCCTCTTTGGGTACAAAAACGAATTACTTAGCCTTCAAGGCTACCAATATTCCATCCAGAATGGTGAGATATTACAAATATTCACCCGATAAATTGAGGAGAAAAGGAGATGCTATGGGAAATAATCTCATAACGAATCAAATTGATTCTATCACCTTTTTAGCTACTCAAATCGAAGAAACTTATGGAGGTGCTGCGAGAATAGAAATTTATCAATATGTCGAAACAGAAGCAACGGTTACCTGGCATTCTTATTCTGGTGATCCTTTGTTTTATAATATAAAGACAGGCATTACTCTTAGACCTCATTGAAATGGGAGTGAGTAAACAAATGATACAGATATCAGAAACAGTAAAAGAGGTAAAACCCTCAGCGACTCTGAGTTTATCTGCAAAAGCAATGAAGATGAAAGCAGAAGGAAAGGATGTTGTGAGCCTTGCGGCAGGGGAACCGGATTTTCCGACCCCAATTAACATAAAAAACGCTGCTTTTAATGCGATTCGTACTGATAAGACTAAATACACCCCGGCATCTGGTATATTTCCACTTCGTCAGGCAATAAAGGAGAAGTTGAAAAGAGATAATGGCCTCAATTATTCTGAGACAGAGATCGTGGTAACGCTGGGTGCAAAGCAGGCATTGTTCAATGCCTTAATGGCTACTGTAAATCCTGGAGATGAGGTGATAATCCCTGCTCCTTGCTGGGTGAGTTACGTTTCCCAGGTAAAGTTAGCACGTGCAATACCAATTATACTACCGACATGTGAAAAAGATGATTTCCAATTAGATGTAAAGAGATTGGAAAGAGTAATAACAAAAAATAC
>QNAT01000342.1 GCA_003641555.1 Thermotoga sp. | reverse complement strand
TAAGTTTGATATGTAAACCAGGAGTGTAATGCCTTTGATAAATATCATTTCGACAGGGGAATACAAACGAAAGATGAAGTTAGCTTTGCGAAGGAGATATTCAGATGGATTGTGAAGTTGTAGATTTTCCTTTAGGAAGGATCGTTATACTCTGTGACGAAGACAGAGTTGTGAGAGTATATTTTCTCAAGGACAGAGAAAGTGTAAAGCGCTCTCATAGCATTTTTTCTAAAAAGGTAGCGAGAGAAATAAAAGAATATCTCAATGGAAAGAGGAAAAGATTCACAGTCAAATTTAGTGTTAATGGAAGTAAGTTTGCTAAAAGACTGATAAAGGCAGTATGCGAAATACCTTACGGTGAAACGAGGAGCTACGGTGACTTAGCTAAAATTATAGATAGGCCAAAAGCAGCAAGGGCAGTTGGAAGGGTGATGGCTGCCAATCGCGTTCCGATAATCATTCCCTGTCATCGAGTTGTGAAAGCAGATGGCTCAATAGGTGGTTATTCTGCTGGGATAGATATCAAGCGTTTCCTCTTGAAGTTGGAGCAGAAGTGAAGGCATGAACAAAATCCTTGCGTTTTACAATAAAATCTCCCTTTATCTCAGCAGAGGTTCCTTTCGGGAAGAGTGTGAGTTCAAGGTTATTAAGATGAATTCGATTCACTTTGTATTGCCGCGCAGCATATTCCAATCTCTTCAACAACACTTCGTCTCCATATAGTATTACAAGTGCTTTTGATATTTGCAGCAGACCGTATTTATCATCCAGAACATACAGCACTTTACCATCGAAGATAGCACTATCCTCTGTTAGAGATAAATAGAGTAAAAAATCCCTATTGTAGACCTCTCTGCTCAAGGAGGAGGCGTGTACTATCTTTTTACCAAACTCATTTTTACATTTCTCCATATACTTTCGAATATCGTATTCAGGTGTTCCTATCCTCCCTTTCGCATGAATGAATATGGAATCCAATAAAAATCTTCCTCTCAATATATTCCCTTTTCTTTGCAATTTGAAAAGAGGTGTACTTTCACCACAATAATATATGAAAGGTGCTACAATTCTTCCTCGCTCCTTTAATTGTTTGAGTAATTCTCTCGTGAGGTCGTATATACCAACAGTTACCACGATCTCATCATAAGGAGCATTGGGAGGATAGCCTTTACCCCCATCATCGCTTATCACGAGGCAATTATCATAGCCATTAGAACGTAAGATATCTTTTGCTACCCCTGCGAGCATTTCATCATATTCAATGGAAGTTACTCTTCCTTTTGAACCTACTATTGCAGATATGATAGCGGTATCATAACCTGTAGCAGTTCCTATCTCCAGAACGTTGTCACCAGGGGATATTTCTGCTCTTTCAAGCATATACGCCATAAGCGAAGGTTGTGAAGAAGAACTACTGAGTTTTCCATCGCTGATTTTCAACGGAATAACATCGTCAGAATATATCTCTGCGAGCATATAATCTTTTCTCTGAGGTATAAATCTCGAACGAGGTACGATACGAAATGCATTCCTTATATTGTTATCCTTCACATCGGCGAGATAAGAGATCTCTCTTGCATACCTTTCCAGATAAATATTCTCGTCTACATTTATCATACTTGCAAAACCTTTACTAAAAATTCTCGTGTTCTTGGATTTCTGGGAGCAGTAAATATCTGCTCTGGTTTTCCTTCCTCTGCTATCAGACCTTTATCGAAGAATATCACACGATCTCCTACTTCTTTTGCAAAACCCATCTCATGAGTAACGACTATCATGGTCATCCCTTCATTAGCCAGCTGCTTCATAACATCCAGAACACCCCCCACCAATTCCGGATCGAGGGCAGATGTGGGTTCATCAAACAACATGAGTTCGGGGTCCATCATCAATGCCCTTGCTATCGCTACCCGCTGCTGCTGACCACCAGAGAGCTGGCTGGGATAAGCATTTGCTTTCTCCTCTAATCCAATTCTATTCAACAACATCAACGCCTTTTCCTTTGCATCTTCCTCGTTCATCTTCTTCACCTTAATGGGTGCAAGGATAAGATTTTTCAAAACTCTCAAATGGGGAAACAGATTGAACGATTGGAATACCATTCCCATTCTTGCTCTTACCACGTTTATATCAGGGCGTTTTGCATCTATCAATTCACCGTCGAAATAGATCTCACCCTTTTGATAATCTTCCAGATGATTGATGCATCTCAAAAAGGTGCTCTTCCCACCACCACTCGCTCCTATTATTACCACAACCTCTTTTCTCTTTATTTTCATGTCTATTCCTCTGAGCACATCGAGTTGCCCAAAAGATTTCCACAGGTCTTTGACCTCTAACATCGTGTTGTTCCTCATACCTTCGATTTTACCGCCTCCCATCCTTATACTCTATAGATCTAAAAATTCTTCCATATTTTAACTATTATACATCAATACTCAACCGTAGGGACATTACCAAAATCCTGACGCTATAGTTTTTTATCTATGGTTTTCTCTGCATATCTGTGGCTGACTCCACCAATTCATGTTCATTTCTTTTGTCTTGATACAAAAGAAACGAACCAAAGAAAAAATCAAGGCTAGTACGAAATTTGCTAAAATTCTTCGTAAAAATGCTAAAAATGATAAACTCGCTTTGCTCAG
>QNAT01000341.1 GCA_003641555.1 Thermotoga sp. | reverse complement strand
CTTTTTTTCACCATATTCACAGTCTCTGCAAATTCTTCGGCCCCTCCATCGGGGAGATCATCTCTATCCACAGAGGTGATGACTACGTATTTGAGATTCATTTCACAGACAGCTTTTGATATCCTTTCGGGTTCTCCTTTATCCACCTTACCTCGTGGATTTCCTGTTTTCACTGCGCAGAATTTACACCGTCTCGTACAAACGTCACCAAGGATCATAAAGGTCGCCGTACCTCTGCTCCAACAATCGCCAAGGTTCGGACACTTTGCCTCTTCACATACAGTATGGAGATCATATCTTCTCAAGATCTTTTTCACTTCGATGTACCTTTCTCCCACCGGGAGTTTTACCTTAATCCAGGATGGTTTCATATCTTTCCTCCGAAAATTCTAAATTGAAGACCTTTTCAAAGCCTTCCTTTACTCTTTCCTTAACCTCTTGTATATATATTTTTTCTTTAGATTGTTCCTTCATAGATGTTACACCTTTATTGACCAAACCACAAGGTTTGATAAGTTCAAAAAAATTGAGATCGGTATTCACATTCAAAGCGAATCCATGAAATGTTGTCCATCTCTTAACCGCTACACCTATTGCTGCGATTTTTTTTTCTCCTATCCATACTCCTATATAACCTTCTTTTTTCTCTGCTTTGATTCCAAAAGTTTCAAGAGAGTAGATCAAGGCATCTTCCATTTTCTCAATGAAATACCTTATTCCTGGATAACCGTTTTTAATAGAGAATATAGGATATCCAACGAGTTGTCCTGGGCCATGATAAGTTATATCTCCTCCCCTTTCCACTCTATAGAAAGATACTCCCTTTTCCTTCAGTTCATCTAAGGATACGAGGAGATTTTCAGGTTTTCCAAATCTGCCCAGAGTTATAACGTGAGGATGTTCGACGAAGAGTAGAGTATCTGGTATCTTATCTGTTACTCTCAATTTGTGGATCTTCAATTGAATATCTTTTGCTTTTTGATAATCTAATTTACCCAAATCTATTAAGATGGCCTTCATATTCGGTTATATTATAACATGATCGAACCCCTAACACTATATTAACTATTGTTTCTCTGCGTCTCTGTGTTTCTTCAGCTGACTACATTATTTCCCTTTCATTTGTCTTGATACAAGTCAAACGAACCAAAGAAAAGATCAAGGCCAGCTTAAATTCAAGCCCCAACGGGACAATTTCATTTCACACTATACGCTCATGTGAGCAGAAAAGATATAAGATGAAATTGAGAAAGATGAATATTTGGCAGACAAAAGTATGCTATAATGGTTGTTCAAGGGGAATAAAGCCGTATGGAAAGCACGTTTATTGCAATATTTGAGAAAGCCGATGATTGGTATATCGGATACGTTGAAGAATTGCCTGAAACTAACACCCAGGGGAGAACTCTCGAAGAAACTCGCGAAAATCTTCGCGTGACAATCAAGCTGATCCAGGCCTCCAACAGAGAACTTGCGAAAAAAAGGCTTAACAGGAAAGGAATTTGTTCGAGAAGAAATCAAGGTTGCTGTCTGATGAAGCGACGAAAACTGCTCTGCCATCTGGAAAAGCATGGGTGAAAGTTTCTTCGAGAGGGCGAGAAGAACCCCGTCTTCTATAATTCATCGAAAATGAAGACGTCTACTGTCCCCCACCATACTGAGATTATAGATGCTCTTGCCAAAAAGATCTGCAAGGATCTGGAAGTACCACAGCCCTAAATACGCACACCATCGTATAACACAGTGTATGCGGTTTTCTGGAGAAATGAAGATGAAGTGATAGATAAAGTAGATGCCTCACGAGAAATTATCATTGCAGCGGATAACGTTGGTAAAAAATATCTCGATCCTGAGGTTTATAGAGCTATTCGCAGTGAACGTTACAGGCCAATCCTTAGAAAATCAGGAGAAGAAATTAGGGTTTCCTTTAAGAAAAAGGATATAGAAAGTAAGCTAAATGAGAAGGAAAAAAGTTTTCAACAATTTCTTGAGAAGAATGAGGGAATTAGGAGTAATTGCACAGGATAGAGAGTATGAAAGAGGTTCATATGAATTTGTGAATGAGTTATATCCTTTATATATCTGGATGAAAAGTCAAGGTTATAGAAAGAAAAAATAGTTCACATTTAATCCTTCTCTTACCACTGAAATCACTGAAAACTCTGATCAAAGCAATTCATGAAAAATGGAGCCTTATCATCTTTTCTGCTGCTTCTTTTCCACTTTTATATGCATCTTCTATCTCCTCTACAGAGGGATTATTCTTGTTCTCAACATTGCTGAGGGTTTTTTCAACGATATACGATATATCACCGAAGGAGATCCTACCATGTAAAAAGGCATTCACCGCCGCTTCATTGGCAGCATTCAGGAAGGTAGGCATAATTCCACCCTCTTTCAAGACTTCATATCCCAGAGGAAAAAGCGGATATCTTTTGGTATCTACCGTTTCGAATGTGAGTTGTTTGATCGATGCGAGGTTGAGAGGCTTCACGAGAGAAGGCAGCCTATTCGGATAGGTCAGGGCATACTGTATTGGGAGTCTCATGTCCGGCGTACTCATTTGCCCTATCACACTTCCATCGATGAACTCAACAAGTGAATGAATTATGCTCTGCCTGTGGATGAGTACATCTATCTTTTCTGG
>QNAT01000340.1 GCA_003641555.1 Thermotoga sp. | reverse complement strand
CCATAACCGATGGGATTGCTTTCCACTGATCTGCCAACATTTTTATACGAAAAACTTATTCTCATACAACTACTCTTCTGTCCTTTGGACACGAATGAAAGAAAAACAGTGAGATCAGCCAGAGAGAAAGCATTGATGTTAGATGAGTGAATGGGTAAATGCGTGAATGAGTAGTGTTAGATTAAAATGCTCTCTCATCGATTTTTTCATCTAAAATCTAACATTGGTTAAGGTCTAACATCTATCAAGTCTCTGGGTCTCAGTGGCTGAACAGTTACCAACTCTTTTAGATGCAATTTTTGCATTCAATATGTTATACCTGTTGGCTTACTTTTTCTAACCGAAAGTGCAAAAATTGCGTTTTTACTTTCGGCTTTTCTCAATTTGCTTTCCTGAATCGCAGTAAACACCGAACTTCTATATTATGGCACATGTTTTGCTACATAAATGTATTGGGAGGTGGTATATGGAAAAACGATGTCTTAGATTTTGTGAATCAAACAAATCAAACAAATTTTGAAGGAGGTAGTGTGAAGTGAAGAAAATCTTTAGCGTGTTCTTAATGTTGATGTTGGGATTTATGGTATTTGGATTTGGAGGGACTACAATCCATGTCCTTTACATGGCACAGGCAGGATATCAACCGAGTGATATGATAGAGATGGGAAGCTTGTTTGAGGAACTGACGGGAGTAAAGGTAGAGTATACCTTTGTCAAGTACGATGAAATGCACGACAAGATAGTCACATCCTCGGCTGTACCATTTGGAACATATGACGTTGTCTTGTTAGACCTGATATGGACAGCAGAATTTGGTGAGAAAAAACTCGTTATGCCCCTGGATAGTTATATAACTCCTAAGATGAGAAAAGATATTCCACCAGCCATTCTCTCGGCTTTCGAGTACAAGGGACATATATGGGCAATGCCTTTCCTGGCTAACTTCCAGCTCTTCTTCTACAACAAGGATTACATCAAACGAGCGGGTTTTGATGGTCCCCCAAAGACCTTAGAAGGATTGTACAATCAGATGAAGGTTATGAAAGAGAAGGGAATTGTAAAATACCCATGGGCAGATTCCTGGAATCAGAAGGAAGGACTGGTCTGCGAATACGTATGGCTTACCGGTGCATATGGTGGTGACTTATTGGACAAAGATGGAAAGCCGATCTTCAATAAAGGAGCAGGATTGAAAGCATTGGAATTTATGGTAAAACTCTTAAAAGATGGTTTAGCTGACCCTGCTTCATTGGTTATGGATGAACCTATGGCAAAGGATGCGTTTATCTCTGGAAATATAGCATTCAATACCAATTGGACATTCCAGTATGGTCTAATGAATGATTCGAAAGTATCCAATGTCGTTGGTAAAGGAGTAATGGGATTGATACCGGTCTCCGAAGAAGTATATAAACCCGGTTATGAAACGGCCAGTGTGAGTGGATTCCAGGGACTTGCGATACCAAGAAATTCTAAAAATCAGGATTCTGCATGGAAATTCATCAGGTTTGTTACTGCCCCTGTTGTACAAAGAGCATACCTTAAAGAGATGCCGATATGGAAATCAGTTCAAAATAATACCTGGGTAAGAACCGTAGATCCAGTTATGGGAGTAAAAGCAGCAGAAATAGCATCTTGCCATCATAGACCTAAAGTCCCGAATTACCCGGAATTCTCTTCTATACTGCAGAGGTACATACATCTTGCATTAGAAATGAAGATGACTCCTAAAGAAGCGCTCGATAAAGCAGTTGAAGAAATTAAAAAATTGCATTGAGTTACCTATCTTCATTTATAATAGAGAGGGATTTTATATCCCTCTCTATTTATGCTCTATCTATATTTGATCGAGGGAGAATATGATGGAAATAAGAAAAGGTTATCGTGGTTTTATACTTTTTATGCTTTTACCAGCAGTAATTCTTGTGTTTGTTACGATTATCTTTCCCATAGTGTTGGCATTCTTTTTGAGTTTTAACAAAGCTACCATTACTGGCATGGGGATCTCGGCAAATTTTACCGGATTGAGTAATTACACTTATGTCTTCAAATATCCTCTTTTCTGGCAGTCTCTTAGAACTACTTCTTATTTTACTTTCGTTTCTCTTTCCATAGAACTCGTATTGGGGACCCTTATCGCATTATTATTGAATAAAGATTTCATTGGGAATAAGATCTTACGTGCGATAGTCCTTCTCCCCTGGGCAGTACCAACCGTGGTCAATGCAAGAATGTGGCAGTGGATCCTGGCAGGAGAAAACTACGGGGCTTTTAATAAATTATTTATGCAGATGCATTTGATAAAAGAACCAGTAGTATGGCTTGGTTTCGATGTACCATTTCATAACGTTCCATTGATAGGTAATTTTCTGGAATGGATAGGTGCCACGAGAGCACTGAACATGATCATATTAGGAGATACCTGGAAAGTAACACCATTAGTGGCACTGCTTGTCCTCGCAGGTCTACAAACCATACCGAATGCCCTGTACGAGGCAGCTTCTATAGATGGGGCTTCGAAGTGGGACCAATTCTGGAATATAACTGTCCCACTCTTGCGTCCTATATGGATCGTGATCCTGGTGTTGAGGACGATGGAATTATTCAGGGTTTTCGATATAATCTACATAATTATGGGATACAAGATAAAGGTACTTTCTATCT
>QNAT01000339.1 GCA_003641555.1 Thermotoga sp. | reverse complement strand
TATGATTCTATTTAGCATTGGATATCTAGACTCTATTTTATTTATTGCTTTAGAGATTAGTATAAATAAATTGGAAGCTAAATGTAACGGAGTGTTATTGCTAAGCTTTTGTTCTAGCCATAGTTTTTCATCACTCACGAAGTTATATGTTATTAACCATTTATTTCCCCATGAAGCGGGATCAAAGATGAAGAGAAGAGAGTTAATGTTGTTATTTGATTTGATCTCTTTGATATATCCATATATTTTCCGTTTCATCAAAAGCCGTCCTGTAAGTTAAATAAAATTTTATTGATTATATTAATTATTTGGCGCATAATACGTTAAAGGTATATAACAGGCTTCAGGTATATAATAGGCTTTGCCAAAATATTTATAAAAATATGACAAATTTCAAGAAAGAAAAAGATATTGACAGTTAAATTTTCAGTGTTGTTATGCTCCACTATTTTATTAGTGAGATGAATTTCACTTTAATCTTCCTATTCGGAACATTTTAGTGCCACATACCGGACAAACACCTGCTATTGCATGCCTACCGTTTTTAAGAACAACTTCATGCGGATCCTTCATTTCTCGTTTAGCTCTACATTTAACACAATATGCTTCTACCATTAAGGTCACCATATAGAAATATTATTAGAGAAGCATTTAAAGCTAACGAAAAAAGAGGCATAGGTTAATAGCTTTTAAGATAGCATAATAGAAAATTAGGATATTTAGTATAATAAGAAAAAATGTAAATAGTATTAGAAAAAATAGGTAAGATTATTCTTTATGTAAGTGTTTCGATAAAATGATATAATTGTTTTCTATCTTTAATTTCAATAGGCCTATTTATATTTCTTTTTGAACTTTTAATATCTTTTAGTCCGGTTCCAGTAATTATACAAACTATTTTATCGTCTTTTTCAATAACCCCTTTTTCCAAAAGATGAGGAATAGCTGCTATGGGTGCTGCACTAGCAGGTTCTGCGAAAATTCCTTCTTTTAAGGCCAAAATCTTTTGTGCATGAAGAATATCATTGTCAGATACAGCTATAGCATATCCATGGGATTCCTTCAAAAGTTTTAAAGTGCGCTCAGAGCTTGCTAAACGTGGATCTGGGTTTGAAATAGAGTGAGCTATGGTATTTGGGTTCCTCCATAGTTCAGTTGACGATGCATGTTCTTTATAGGCTTTAACTATTGGGGCGCACCCTTCACTTTGAACACATATCATTCTAGGCAATTTTTTAATTAGACCAAGATTGAGGAATTCTTTAAATCCCTTCCAGATGGCACTTATATTGCCACCGCTACTTGTTGGAACAATTACAACGTCAGGTACAGACCACTGCAACTGTTCACAGATCTCGTATGCAATCGTTTTTTGGCCTTCAACGCGTTGTGCAGTGTCAGATTGAACGATGTATATGCCATAATTTTTAGCTAACTTATAGATTATAGTGTATAACTCTGGGTATGGAAGATCAACAGAAAAGACTAATGGATTATAAATTAAGATTTGTATAACTTTTTCAATTGGGGTCTTGTTTGTTATTAGAATAATGCATTTTTTACCTGCTTTAGCAGCATAAGCGGCAGTTGAGGCAGCCATATTACCTGTTGAAGCACAACCTACTGTAGTCACATCCAATTCTACTGCCTTTGAAATGCCTACAGTTGTTCCTCTATCTTTGAAGGACCCTGTTGGATTACGAGACTCATCTTTTAGGTAAAGGGTATTTATTTTTAGATAACGGGAGAGATTCTCTGATTTATGTAGAGGTGTCCATCCTTCATTTAAAGAAATTATATTTGCTTTATTTTTTAGGGGTAATAATTCGAAATATCGCCATAATGTGTTCGTTCTATTAGTGAAAAAAGTTTTGTTAATTATGTGGCTAAGTTTATCATAGTCATATATTATTTCTAGTGGAGCATTACATTCATGACAACGAAAGATAAGAGCCTGTTCATTGAAAGATTTGCCGCATTTTGTACAGATCATATCCATAACATAGTTATTAATCATAATTAGATGCCCAGATTAATAGTTATTCTGAAAGTGTTTTAAGAATGTTGGTTAATGTCTTTGTTCCTCGTATAATATCTTCAAGATCAGTTTTTTCATTTGGGTTATGACTTCCTCCCCTATTTGGTATAAAAAGCATGCCAATTTTGGTGATCCTTGCCATGTAAGATGCATCATGTCCTGCTCCGCTAATCATACGATAAGTGGAATACCCGAGATTTTTAGCGCTAGATTCGATCAATGCAACAATTTGTTTATCGATCAACGTAGGGATCTCATCAACGATTATTTGTACACGTGAATTCACATTATACTTTTTACTGATATTATTAATCTGTTTGAGTGTATTAGCCATAAGTTCTTTCTTTAATTTTGCATGTATGCTTCTTATTTCAATTATAAAATCGACTTTACCAGGTATTACGTTAGGTACATTAGGCTCTATTTTGATGTAGCCTACAGTTCCGACAGCATTAGCATTTGTTGCCAGAACAACTTCTCTTACTTTCAAAATGGTTTCTGCCAGTGCAAGGGTTACATCTTTCCTTAGATTCATAGGAACTGTGCCAGCATGACCTTGTTCGCCGATATAGGTTACTTTAATTCTGGAGATAGCAGCAATACCAGTAACAATGCCTATGTTAATACCCATATTTT
>QNAT01000338.1 GCA_003641555.1 Thermotoga sp. | reverse complement strand
GGTAACCCTTGCTACAGGAATTCCAGAAGATATCTGCAGAAAGGTTAACCTGGGTTATAGAGACCCAAATTCGATACACAAGGAGGATTTTTCAGCACATGGAAAGCTATGGATCCAAAACGGTGGAAAATATCTATACGATAGAGTTAATTGAGTTTGAGTGTTCGAATAACCTGGGGTATTTGAAAAGCAGAATGGATACGATTGTCTCAAGAGATCTGTAGGGATTGGTCTTCAACGACTCCATCCATTTTACCATAGGTAAATAACTGTCCCTACGGTTATGGGTATATACAGTGTGAGATAAAATTGTTCGATTGAGGTCTTGAATTTTGCAATATTCTATCACATAATTCAAAAGGAGTGGTATTTGATGAAGAGAAACGCAGTGATCGCACAATCAGGAGGTCCAACCTCAGTTATAAACAACAGTTTAAAAGGGGCGATCGATACATTATCCGCCTCTGATGAAATAGATAGAATATACGGAGCCAGAATGGGAATCCTTGGAGTTCTCAATGAAGAGTTGATAGATATATCTGCTCAAAGTCCAGAACAAATAGCGTTGTTAGCGGTAACTCCTTCTGCTGGAACACTTGGAAGTTGCAGGTATAAAATAAGAAGTGATGAAGATCTGGAGAGGATCGTTGAGGTTTTTGATAAACACAACGTTGGTTATTTCCTATATTGTGGCGGTGGAGATTCAATGGATACAGCTGCTAAGGTCAATGATCTGGCAAGGGATAAAGGTATCGATCTGATCTGTGTCGGCATACCGAAGACAATCGACAACGATGTCGGCGGCAATCTGCAATCCGATGGTACATTTGCCGTTTGCGATCACGATCCTGGTTACGGAAGTACGGCAAGGAATACAGCCATAAATGTCATGGAAGCAAATGAAGAGAATAAGGCGAGTTTTACGAGTGATCCTGTGTTGGTGATCGGAGTTATGGGTAGGAAGATCAGCTTTATCCCAGCCGCAGCAAGATTAGCAGATCCAGAAAGGAAAATGCCTTTACTCATAATACTTCCTGAGGCTTTATCTAAAAAAGATTGGCAAGGCAATCTGGAATTCATAACTGAAGAAGTCAATAGAAGATTGAGTGAGCACGGTAGATGTATAGTTGTTATCAGCGAAGGAACACAAGTTGGGGATCTGGGAATATTATATGATAGCTTCGGCCATGCACAGTTCAGTGCCTCCGAGAAGACAGTTGAACAAGCTGTTGTCAATTATCTCAATGGTGTGGACCGGAAAGATAGTGAAGGAAGGGCTCACAGTAGATTGATAGTAAGGGGGATAGCAAGAAGTGAAAGGCCAGGGACACGACAGAGGCGTGAGATCGCCTATGTATCAGAGGTAGATCGAAAGGAAGCCTACGAAGTCGGAGTATATGCGACGAGACTTGCATTAAGAGGAGAAAGTGGATTTATGTCAACCATAGTCAGGATTCCAGGGAATATTTATAGGGTGAAATATGATAAAATTCCATTGAACGTTGTAGCGAATTCGGAAAGGGAGTTCCCGGAGGAGTGGATCGCCGCGAACAAGGTGGATGTGACGGATGCATTTATCAATTGGGCAATGCCGCTGATCGGTGGGCCACTGCCCAAATTCGCAAAATTCGAAGGAATATTTGCCCCAAAGTTATGTGGAAAATATACTCCAACTGCATATAGAGTTTAATGAGTTTGTCAAATCACATAATTCGAGTAAATCAAAAGGGGAGATGATTGTGGCTTTACCTCGACTTACAGAAGAACAGCTAAAAAAGGACCCTGAACAACAATTGAGAAACTTCAAAAGAATGAAGGATTTTTTAGTTGCCATTGATACAGATGGTTGCCTTACCGATAATATGAATGGAAAGCAGATGTTGATCTTTCATCCACAGTTTATGGAATTCTACAGCCTCTGGGGTATAGAATCATATTTCAGGGAAGTAGCAGAATACTACAATCTCTTTTCTGTAAATAGAGGCTGTAATAGGTTTATAGCGATAAGACTTACTCTTAAAGCGCTTTCAGCGAGGAAAGATGTCAGAGAGATATTGAAGGAGAAACAGATAGAATTGCCAGATGTAAGGATAGTGGAGGAGTATATCGCCTATGCAAAAGAAAATGAATTTGGATTGGGAAACCCAAGTCTGGAGAGATACATAAACGAAGAAAAGCAAACCTTTTTCCCCCTGTATAAGCTTCTTGGATGGAGTGAGGCAGTGAATAGAACTTTTCCCCATATATCTGCAAAAATTCCTCCTTTTAGAGGTGTTAAGGAATGTCTGGAATTTATGGCACAATATGCAGACATATTGGTCGTATCCAAAACACCGTACACTGATCTGGCAAATTACTGGGAAGATCAGAGAATAAGTGATTACGTTCATATAATTGCTGGGCAGGAAATGGGTTCCAAGGCACATCACATTGAAGTTACGAAAAAGGCTGGTAGATATCCAGATGATCATGTCCTCATGATCGGAGATGGTAAAGGAGATCTGAGTGCCGTAAAGGAAAACAATGGACTCTTTTATCCTACTCCCCCTGGTAAAGAGCAGAAGGCATGGGATGAATTCAAGAATGCTTTCGAACGATTCGTTCATGGAGAATATAAAGGAGAATTTGAAGAGAAACTTTTAGCTGACTTCGATAAGGCATTTCTCAAAACACCACCATGG
>QNAT01000337.1 GCA_003641555.1 Thermotoga sp. | reverse complement strand
GTTGTACGGCTCATCTGGCAACGTGGAGAGTGAAGGAAGATACGGATTGATCGACTGGATACCCAGTGAACCCCTCGGTGCATTAAATGTTAGATTCTATCGCTACGATCCAGAGACGGGACAACGGGAAAGGTTAGCACTCGTATATAATGATGAGGATGGGGTTTACGATACATGGGTTGCCACAGATGCCACTCATCAACCATGGTATCCCTGGGATCCAGATGATTACGACTTCCTCGTGAGCAACGGTGAAGTAACGTTCAACTTTGCTGGTGGCGATGAGGAGGGTAAGGGATTGTTCAAACTCGGCACGACTTATGCCATGTATCTCTTGCCTGTTGATACCTTAGGAAATTGGGGAGGAGGAGGTTATCTAACCTTCAAACTCGACGAGAGATATTCGGATGACGATGAACCCGTAGTGGAACTGATACCTGATAAAGCCACAGTTACCCCGGGTGGAACGTTCACGGTAACCGTTAAAGCGCAGAATGTTAAAGAATACGTTGCTGATGAATACATGGAGATAGTTGCTGATCATGAGCATAGTATCAGTGGCGGACATGATGTTAGCTTTAATTCCGCTCTAACGTATATTCAAATACCTGTGGTGTATTCTAAGGATCTGAGTGTTTCGAAGGTCGAGATGCCGAATTTCATGCCGAAAAAGATGGATCTATGTGCCACGAATGACTATCAGGCTGTTACACCTGATGCTACCTTCAACGTATTAACTATCTATCGTGGCTTCGTCGATGGTGCAGTTGAATCTGAGCAGGCAACCGATGTCCTTGCAAAGATAACCTTCGAAGTACCATCTGACTATCCCACTGGGACGTATGTAAGCGCTCAGATCGGCTATGAAGGCATGTTTGCTTACTATCCAGATTATTCTGAACTACCGAACTCGATCTTCAGAGACTCGGACGATAGACCGATAGATGGTATAGTTACTGACCTAAGCCCACAGAGTGTTCTTGTTGCCACATCGACGAACGAAACACTAATTGTAAAACATGTATCCGCTAAATCGAAGTCTATTCTGAAAAAGGTGATCACGCCAAAGAGGGTTCCCCTTAAGACGGAAAGGGGTGAGAGATGATGAAGAAGATCACTATATTAACGGTAATATTGGTTCTTGTAGTATCCTTTGCCTTCGCAGGAACTGGCAAGACTGTAAAAGAAGTGATGATGGAAAATCTTCCCGAGATACAAAAGGCCATACAAACCGAGCATCTCGCCTGGAAGGCAGGGGTATCGCAAGGATTCCTCGATGAATATGGAGATGTAGACTTTGATACTCTAATCCATGATTGGACGAGTTACAAACAACTCCCGGATAGCATAAAATCGAAGATAAGAGATTACATCATTGCACTCTCCCAAAAGAGACCTCTCAAACTCACCACCACAGATGATATGATAATGTCGTCTTTTACTCTGTACAAGGCAATGGAAGATGTTGATACATCAGCTGCGAGTTACACAGTTCTTCACACACCAGTTAAAGATCAAGGGGTTCATGGAACGTGCTGGGCGTTTTCAACCGTGGGTTCTCTTGAAAGTGCGTTGATGGTACAGAAGGAAGAATCTAATCCAGACTTATCCGAACAATTCGTCGCATATCATGATATAGATTGGGACTTACTCTATGCGAATGGAGCCATTCAGGATTGTGCAGCGGATGTAGGAGGAAACTACTACTTCTCTACGTACAACAACATACGCTATGGAGTCCCACCGGAAGTAGATTTCCCATACGAGGCTTATACACAAACCCTATCGATAAAATGGAACCCTGCGAATTCGACCTGGAAAGATGACCTCATCCATAGCAACAGGACGGCGTTGGTCATAGGTGCACTATACTCGAAAGATTATTTAGACTATACCTACGATGAGTACATCGATTCGATCAAAGAGATGCTCCAAAAATACGGAGCGTTGTCCGTATCATTCCTTGTACCAAACAGCTTTTTCAGCTATACCGGAGGAGTCTACACACCCGCTCCTGGCTTCGATGAGGTAATAGGTTACGTAGGAGGCCATGCCGTAACACTCGTGGGATGGAGTGATGTGAATAATCTTGTCAGCAGCGGTGTATTATCCGCAACAGAGACTGGGGTATCTACCTCTACCAATTCCTATACATATTATGAGCCATTTACCGAAGCCACTTATACGGCAACGTTGTTCTGGAAGGTGAAGAATTCCTGGAACACCGATTGGGGAGAAAACGGCTACTTCTGGGTACCCGCCATTACCGAAACACAATACGATAGTTCCCTGGTTCCGGATTGGCAGTTCGAGGCATCCTGGAATTGGTTTACCGTTCCGATATTCGAACCATCTACGCCTGATACGAGCGAAGCAGATTTTAACGGCGATTTCGATGTAGATGTAGATGACTTCAACGCCCTGATGTCGGTGGTAAAATATCAGGATATTGTTCATCTTCCTACTCTAACTCCACCGGCTACGACCAATATCGATGCATACGATATCAGTCTTCCAGAAGATGGCAAGGTCAACGGTGAAGACGTGGCGAGATTCATGATGCTGTGGATGTGGAACGCTGCAAGTAAATGATGCTATAAAAGATGCTGTAAAACGATAAAAGCAGGCAGGTCTTTTCGGATCTGCCTGTTTTTTATGATATAATGAAAGACATGTTGTTAGAGT
>QNAT01000336.1 GCA_003641555.1 Thermotoga sp. | reverse complement strand
TTCTTCGAGAGATTCTATATACGGCATAGATTACCTCATTTCGTTATTTCTTTCTCTGGCCTATCCTGCAATTGCCATTCGGTGTGGAATTCTCTGATCTTCCCATCATCTGTGGTTAAGATTCTCGGGTCATTTAAACCCCTGATCTTAAAATAACCATGAGAGCCAAAATAATCCCTTTGCTGTGCCGAAACCTGAGCAGATACCATTATAGGCATTGCCAGTTGTACGATATAATCATAGGCACTATCCATAGCGGGTATGGGCACACCTACGCTATGGGCTATATCGATGAAGTACGCCAATTTCCCAATATCCCTATTGACAATTTCAGCAAATCTTGGTGCCGCAAGGAGATTTGGTATTTGAGAGTTCTCTTCATAAGCCCGGGTAATCTCGTCGAGAAATTGTGCTCTTATTATGCAACCTGCGCGCCATCCTCGCACGATGTTTCCCAGATTGAGATCGAAACCATATTCATCCGAGCCCGCCCGCAATAATGCCAACCCCTGGGCATAAGCAGATATTTTAGCTACGTAGAGGGCATCATGAGCGATATCGATCATATCCTCCAAACTTTCATTTGCTCTCTCTTTTCGAAGAGTCAATTCTCTTGCCATCTTTAATCTAAGATCTTTATCCTGAGACATTTCTCTCGAAAAGACAGCACTCGCAATCGTGGGAATCGGGACCAATAACTCCAGAGCACTCTGTACCGTCCATGTACCAGTTCCTTTCATTCTCGTTATATCAGCAGTTCTATCGACAAGGTATTCATCAGATCGCTTATACCTTTCCTTTAACCCATCTGCAGTGATCTCTATGAGATAGGAACGAAGTACATCATTTTTCCCATTCCATTTCGATATTATATTTCCGATTTCTCCTGAACTCATATCAAATGCATTCTTGAAAGTCCATACACATTCTCCGATCAGCTGCATATCGGCATATTCTATCCCATTGTGAACCATCTTCACAAAATGACCTGCACCATGAGGACCGATATACGAGACACAAGGTTTCCCATCCTCTGCCTTCGCAGCGATGTTTTTGAATAAACCTTCTACAAGGGTATAGGCTTCCAGTTGTCCACCAGGCATCAATGCAGGTCCTTTCAGTGCCCCTTCCTCACCTCCAGAAACACCAGTGCCGATATAAAGGATTCCTCTTTCAGCGAGTTCTGTATTTCTTCTCATCGTATCTTTAAAATATGAATTACCCCCATCTATGATCAGATCCCCTTTGCTCAATAAAGGTAGGAGTTTTTCGATAAATATATCTACTGGTTTCCCTGCTTTCACCATTAACATTATCTTTTTAGGGGATTTCAAAGTGTTTACAAAATCTTCTATAGTGTATGTTGATAAGATATTCTTCCCTTTAGCCGGACCGTTGACGAATGCCTCTGTTTTTGAGCCTGTTCTGTTAAAAACAGCAACAAAATACCCTTTACTTTCCATATTTAAGGCTAAACTTTTTCCCATAACCTCCATACCGATTATTCCAATATCCGCTTTCTTCATCTCATCCTCCTCCTCATAATAATTAATCATCTATCATTAATCTATTATATCCCCTCATTTAACAGATTCTTTTGAAATTATATCTATTATATCCTCGGGTTTAACCTCGTCTTTTTTGAAATCCCCTACTTTTTTCCCATGTTCCAACAGTGTGAATCTATCTGCTACTTGATACACATGATATATGTTATGAGTTATAAAGATCACAGAAATATTCCTCTTTTTCGCTTCCAGGACTAATTCCAGAACCTTACGGGTTTCTTTAACTGAGAGAGCTGCTGTAGGTTCATCTAATATCAAGAGTTTTGCTCCAAAATGAATACCTCTACCGATGGCTATTGCCTGTCTTTCTCCCCCCGAAAGAAATGAAACGGTTTCTTCTGTACTCCTCACAGTAACACCTATATCTGTTAATACTCCCTTCGATACCCTATTCATTTCTTTCCTATTGAGAAACCTGAATGGTCCAATGTTTATGGTGGGCTCTCTTCCAAGAAAAAAATTCCGTGAGATGCTCATTAAATTAACCAGAGCAAGATCCTGATAAACAGGTTCTATTCCAGCGTCTCTGGCATCTTTAGGAGAATTGAAATTGACACGCTTTCCTTCGAGGTATATCTCTCCGCTATCCGGTTTATATAAACCAACCAACACCTTTATCAAAGTAGATTTCCCTGCCCCATTATTTCCTAATAAACCGATAACTTCATTTTGGCTCACATAAAAATCTAGCCCTCTAAGGGCTTGAACTTTACCAAAATTCTTCACTATATTTTTCATCTCCACCAAAGGGACATCTTTCATGATCATCACCCAGCCACTGCCTTTTTTATCTTCGTGTTAATAATAGCTGCGGCGATCAATATTATTCCAATAAATGCTCTATACCAATAAGGTGGTGCACCTGCCAGGATCAACCCATCTCGCACCATACCGATCAAAAATGCTCCTATAAATGCCCCTATTATACTTCCATAACCCCCGTTCAGGAAAGTCCCACCTATCACAGCTGCTGCTATGGCTTCCAGTTCCATTCCTACACCCAATGTGGGGTCAACTATTTTAAATCTCCCCAAACTTGCCATACCTGCAATTCCTGCCAATACAGCACATACGATGAAATTTATCGATTTCACCTTATCTGCATTTACACCCAGAGCCCT
>QNAT01000335.1 GCA_003641555.1 Thermotoga sp. | reverse complement strand
GCTGATAATGATAGTATCTATTGCTATAGCGAATATTTATATATATATGAGATATATATGATGCCCTGTATAAAATGTTAATCCATTTTTGACCCACCAATCTATGTTCATTTCTTTTGTCTTGATACGAAAGAAACGAATCAAAGAAAAAATCAAAACCCCAATGGGATACACTGTCTTTGTTGATCAATTTCATTTATAATATCCCTTTATGTTCATTTCTTTTGTCTTGATACAAAAGAAACGAACCAAAGAAAAGATCAAGGCCAGTACGAAATTTGCTAAAATTCTTCGCAAAAATATTAAAAATGGGTGGATTCGCTTCGCTCAGACAGTATCATTTTCTTAACGCATTTTTCCTCGAATTTCTTAACGCAAATTTCGTAATGCCTGCTTAAAGTCAAGCCCCCCCAACGGGACAATTTTCATCTTATACTATATATATTTCCATAACCGTAGGGACAAGACTTCAGTCTTGTCCGATGGAACGAAGTTCCATAATGTTATTCACCTACGGTGAATCGGACAGGTTTAAAAACCTGTCCCTACGACTTTTTTGAAACGATCGCACCTTAACATTCTATTTTCAAATACCTCTGTTTTGCAATACCCTTTTATGTTCATTTCTTTTGTCTTGATACAAAAGAAACGAACCAAAGAAAAAATCAAGGCCAGTACGAAATTTGCTAAAATTCTTCGCAAAAATATTAAAATGGGTTGACTCGCTTCGCTCAGACAGTATCATTTTCTTAACACATTTTTCCTTTCCTTTCTGCAATACGATTATTGTATAATTAATGACAGGGCATTACAACATCAAAAAGAGGGGGGCAAAAAGATGTTTGTAAGAGAGATAAAGGCTGTGCCAGATAGGATAATGGAAGAGATTAGAAAGACAGGGGTATCCGAAGATTCCCTTGAAATATTTTTATCTAAAGGTACCTTTAAGGTGTTTAAGTTGTACGATGTTTTGACACCTGCCGCTAATGTATTAAAACAAGAGATGCTTGCTGCAGGTGGGGATGCAGCTGTTCACAGGTATGCTGTAAACTGTAAAGTGGATAAGACAGATGTGGTTCTGTTCGGAACAAAGAGGACTTATGAGGTGATTCTGGAAAAGTTGAAAAAGATGCCTTACTGGGACATAGATGTAATCCGGGAGAGAATAGAATCGTTGCTGAATATACCTTATACTTTGAATTCAATTCCCTTAAGCGCTGGAAGAATGCTTCAATTTGGGGAAAAGACATCCGTTATGGGGGTCGTTAATGTAACACCAGATTCCTTTTATCCTAACAGCAGGATAGCAAGTGTTGAGGAAGGTATAAAGAAGGTAGAAGAGATGATAAAGGCAGGAGTAGATATTATAGACATAGGGGGTGAATCTACACGTCCTGGTGCTGAACCCGTTTCAGTAGAAGAGGAATCTAATAGAGTGATACCTTTGATAAAAGCCATAAGAGAAAGATGGGATATTCCGATCTCTATTGATACATATAAATCTGAAGTTGCTCGCAAGGCTTTAAGAGAGGGTGCAGATATGGTAAACGATATCAGTGGATTGAGATTCGATCCGGATATGATAGGACTCGTAAAAGAAAAAGGTTGTCCTTTCGTTATAATGCACATAAAGGGTACACCGAGAAATATGCAAAATAATCCATATTATGAGGATTGCACCCGAGAGATCGTAGAATATTTTCAAAATAAAATCGAAGAATTAATCGATCGAGGTTTGAAAAAAGAAAAGATGATAATCGATCCGGGTATAGGATTTGGCAAAAGAGTAGAAGATAACCTTGAGATCTTAAGAAACATAGAAGAGTTTAGATTCTTTGGTATTCCTATTCTCATAGGAATATCGAGAAAATCAATCATAGGTAAGATCCTCAACCTCCCGGTGGAAGAGAGGTTGGAAGGAACACTCGCATTGAATGCCTACGCAGTATCCAAAGGTGCAAATATCATAAGGGTTCACGACGTAAAAGAGACTGTAAGAGTTTGCAGAATGATAGATGCATTAACATACTCTCTCCATTAAAATGTAGGACATCCCCGGCTAAGGGATCATAACGGGAAAATAATCCATGCAAAAGAAATGAGTATAACAAGTAATTTTCCTCTATATATTTAGTTTCACCCAATGGGTGAAAAACATAAAGCAGAAAACATGCGATGAACAAAGGGAAGTTACACTTTATTTCCATCCCTAACCGGGATTTAGGGTGTGATCCAGATCATAGTATTATAAAAAATGTGATCCAGATCATAGTATTATAAAAATTATATGGTAGAATAGATTTGCACTCGAGGGATAAAGTCGTATTTTTCCTCGAAAAAAACAAAATGGGAGGTGTTTTTTAGATGAGAAGAATCATCGTAGTAGCACTGGTTGTCCTGGTGATATCCTCCACATCGTTTGCAGAAGAACTCGGTGTCTATGCTGGAAAAGAAATGAACGGTAGGCAGATATATCCGGCATGGCTCGATTTCAGAACCACTTCGGGACACTGGGGCATTGATATTCAGGCATTTGCACCGTTAGGTGCAGAATTGGATTTCAGTAAGCTTGGAGAGATGGATGTTGCTCAGATATCACCCTTTTTACAATTTACTCTGCCATTAGGTGGTATTGGACTGTACGCAGGTGCGGCTCCAATAATCGTGGTCGACTTGAACACGTGGGACTTTGGCCT
>QNAT01000334.1 GCA_003641555.1 Thermotoga sp. | reverse complement strand
CCCATATATGGGACTGATATGGCGGCAATGGATAACCTTCCTTTAGCCGTTGCAGGTGACTTTAACAGTTGGAGCGATACACTGATGGAGATCAAAGGTGATACATACGTTGCGACTGTAACTGAAGATCTCTCTGCAGGAGATTATGGAATGAAGATAAAAAAACCAGGTACATGGGATAGCTACCGGTATCCTGATGGCAATTACGTATTCACACTTAGCAAGGAAGCAACAGATGGGATAACGATCTCGTTTAATCCTAAAAACTGGGAGTTCAAGATAGATTATATAGAATAACAAAGATAGGATCATCCCGCCTTCGGGCGGGATTTTATTTTACCAATGATGTTGAAGGAGTGAAAAATGAAGAGGATTATAGCACTCATTTTGGTGATATCTGGATTTAGTCTTATGGCATTTTCCTTAGGATTGAATGGGGGGTATGAGTTTCAAACCACTTTAACTCCTTCACCTACTCCCACGATGAGTATTGATAAGAACAATCTATATCTCAATCTCGTTGGCAATGGAGAACACTCCGAAAGCGTTTCTATATCCCTTTCCCTTTCCGATAAGATATACCTGAATTTTTTCGATGCTCAAGTATACTTGAATGGTATAAAATTCCTGTGGTTTGCCAGGGAAAAGAGAGGCTCAACCGATGATTGGCTTGGACTGATATCTGCGGAAAAACTCGGAGACAATTATGCTGGACTTTCGATCCACTTTCCATGGTCAACCTTTTTTTACGGGACGCCTGATTTTTCGGACACGACGAAGTACAAGACTCTTTATTACCACCAGAGATTGAATTACGGGAACCTATTCACAAACCTTTTATATTGTACGAGATCTTCTGACCTTCGTACGACTTACGAAGACCTGTATTCCATGGATTTTACGTACAAGATGGGTAGTGGGTATTTCAAAGGTGAGGGAGGCCTCGTTGAATCCAATGAGAACAGATCGATGGATCTGCTCGATAGGATATTTTTCATGCTGGGCTATCAGAATGGAGATGAACATATAACTTACACTCAATTCGCCAGGCATTCTTCTTATTCCATCTCCTCTTATCAACCTATGATGAAGGCAGATTTCAAACTGCTCAACTTGAGTGGTTGGTATTACAAGAGTTTGAAGATCGGTGGTAAATACCAGCCGAAGGTAGTCGACGACAAGATACAATTTTCATATTACAACCCTGACGCCGATACGGTAAACCTGGCAGGGAACTTCAACGGTTGGAGTAAAACTGCGAATCCTATGAAAAACGACGGAAGTGGTCTATGGACCATAACTCTTTCTCTGTCTCCTGAGACGTATCAGTACAAATTCGTTGTAAACGGTTCTGAGTGGGTTGAAGACCCCTGCGAATTCGATCGCACCGATGATGGTTTTGGTGGCTATAATTCCGTAATAATAATAATAGAAACCTCGGATGGTATTGCAATATCCATGCCAAAAGACAAATTCTATCTTGGTTACTCTTCTGATATCCTTGGTGCATTGTCCTTTGCCTCAAATCTGAGAGACGAGGTAAATGGAAAGGGAAATTATCTCTACAAGGTCAACTATTCTAAAGATTTCAAAACCTTCGGTTTTTCTTCGTACATAGGGTATCCGGAGGATAACACGAGCATCGCGAGTCCAGACTCGTACGAATTGCTGCTGTATTTGAAGGGTGATCTGAAGGGTTTAAATTATGAAATAGGATATAAGCCGATATGTTATACCCCGAACTTTACCGATACATTTGGCTATCTTTACACCGGGTACAACTCGTTGAAGATCAACGTCTACGCCTACACCGATAGCACCTGGAAGGCATTCATCGAGAACTCTCTACCATTTTTCGATTACGGTAGTTTGTACTTCAAAGCGATAACGACGAATTTCAAAGATTTTAACTTCTATTCCAACTTGAAGTTATCTTGCCTTTCGCCTGCTGAGGTTGATCTTTCGATAGGCGATTCTGATTTCGATAAGTACAATGAATTCCAAAATAAGTTCGGTCTGTATGTCAAGACAACGTTTTGAGGAGGGAACTTGAAGATGGGAAAAAAAATGATCATCACTATCGTTGGACTCTTGTTATTAGCATCTTTTGCTCTGGCAGATGTAATCGTTGAAGATAATATGGTGAGTTTCTATTACGATAATAGCAGTGCAAAGTCCGTATATCTCGCCGGAACATTTAACGATTGGGATCCAAAGGCAATTCCTATGAAGAATGAGAACGGAGAATGGTTCGTCCAGTTGAAATTGAAACCAGGTGTCTACGAATATCGTTTCGTCGTCGATGGCACAAAATGGGTAGAGGATCCAGATGCCTGGGGGAGAATAGAGAGCGGTTTAGGAGGATACAACTCGGTGTTCGTCCTCAAATCCAGAGATGGAAAGTTGTTCGTAGATATCGAGGCGAGTAAGAATTATGGTATATCGAAGGCTAAAAAAGCGAATACCCAAGTCGTTAAACCTAAGGAGATCACGTTGCCCAAGGGATACGAATCCAATGTCGTAAAAGATGAGAAACTCGCTCCACACATTGTTAACGGCAAAGTTATCTTTTCCTTCAGGGCACCAGATGCACAGAAGGTAAACCTGGCAGGAAGTTTTAACAATTGGGGGCCTGAGGCATTGGGTATGGAGAAAAAAGATGGCATCTGGCAAGCAGCAGTGGCACTCGAAGATGG
>QNAT01000333.1 GCA_003641555.1 Thermotoga sp. | reverse complement strand
GTTCCTTCTATGCTGCTCAAAGTCACATTATGGAACTTGTCAGCGTTACCAAGAAGGAATCAGACGTCGCCTACATCGGCTGGCCCGGTGCCAAAAAGAACGGTAGCATCATCTGGACTCACTCAGTTTGGATTCCGAAGGTATCCCCGAACAAGGAGTTGGCTAAAGCTTTCATTCGTGAGCAGATCTTTTCCCAGTACTTCCAGCAGTGGAGCTTTAACCATTATGGAAAGCTGCCCGTGCTGAAGGCTTACTATGGGGAAGGGATCACGTGGTTCAAGGACCAGATGCCTACAATTCTGGCAATTGCGAACGCTTCTAAACCAATTCCGCTGTTCATTGACCTGGAGAAATACCTCGATATCTTACAGAAGTATCTCCCTGACGCCGCATTTGGTCGCATTAGTGCAAAGGAAGCCCTCAACAGGATTCAGGATGACTCAAAAGATCTCGACTTTACAGATTTACGAGCGCGTTAAAGTTCAACCCGGATTCGGCAACCTATTAAATTTATTAAGCTCTCCGCCGAGGATGTTTTGGATAAGGAGCCGTTCCAAAACACCGCTTGCCCAGGAGCAACAATAAAAATGCCGAATCCGGGTTAAAGTTATTGGAGTAAATCGGAGAGATGCAATGAGATGGTCTAAGCGTGGTATGCAAAGCAAACTCAGTTTATTCGTTTTTTTATCGCCGATCTTGATCTTCGTTGTGGTATTCATAGCTTTTCCCATTGTGTATTCTGCATATCTCAGTCTTTGTAAGTATAACTACGCCCGGGATCTCATCCCACATTTCATTGGACTCCGGGGTTATATAGACACGATTCTTAATGACTCATTTTTTCACGTGGCACTTATTGTCCAGTTGAAGTTTGCTGCTTTCTATTTCATTTTGACCTTTGCGATCTCCCTCGGGATGGCTATATTAATCAACGAATTACTATACGGAGCGGATTTCTTTCAGGTGCTTTTTTATATACCTATGATCATTCCATTGTCCCTGGTGGGGATAACCTTTCAGTGGATCTTGTTTCCCGATATGGGAATTTTCAATCATATTTTGCGGGCTATAGGGGTTCCAAATTGGAATGTCGATTGGTATGGCGATCCTCGAACAGCGCTTTATGCGATCGTGGTGGCCCGCTCATGGAAGATGATTGGCTTTACCCTCATCATTTTCTTAGCAGGTCTTCAGTCATTTCCCAAAAGCTTGCGCGAAGCTGCAAAGGTGGATAGAGCCAATTTCTTCCAGGAAATATGGTACATAGTGCTTCCTAATTTGAAACCTTATCTTCTTATTGGTGGAACGTGGATACTGATCAATTCGATCAAAACTTTTGAGCTCCCGGCAGTGGTGACTCACGGGGGACCTGGGGTTTCCACCTTAACCTTGTACTATTACACCTGGAAGGTCGCGTTCGAACAGCTGGATATGGGTAGGGCTTCACAAATTGCCTACATTACGGCGTTGATTATTTTAATATTGAACTGGGGACTAAATCGGTTGTTCCGACCCGAAACGGCAAGAAGGGCATAGTTAAGGAGTGGCAAGATGGCCAGATGGTTTAATCTTTGGGAAAAATACCGCATCGGCATCTTCGTATTCGTGGCTGTCGTCGCTGGTATTTATATTTTTCCGGTGATATGGATGTCGGTTACCTCCCTACGCCCTACCCAGGATATTTACCGCTATCCACCAACGATCATCCCCGGCGCCATCACACCGAAAAATTACATTTATGTTATCACTCAGATGAAAGGATTCCTACGTTATTTTCTGAACAGCGTGGTGGTGACCTCTATAACAGTTGTAATAGTAGTTATTTCAAGTGCAATGGGGGGATATGCGTTTGGCGTCCGTAAATTTAGAGGACAGAACGCTTTGTTTACGGCGATTATTGTTGTGTTAATGATTCCTTACATAATGTATTTGATCCCGATTTATATTATGGAGGACAAGCTTGGACTTCGGAACACGTGGTGGGGTTTGATCCTACCATACGTGGCTTTGAACTTGCCTTGGGGTTTGCTTATTATGAGAGGGGCCTTCTCCACAGTCCCACTTGACATACGCGACGCTGCGACCATCGATGGCTGCAACGAATTTCAACTTTGGTATCGAGTGATGCTCCCCATTATTCGTCCAGCATTGGCGGCCACAATCATTATCACCTTCGTGTTTGCATGGCAGGAGTATATGTTCGCAAGCACATTGATGACGAAAAACGAATGGCAGACATTGCCGGTTGGGATCGTGTGGCTTCGGGACGAACTACAAACATTGGTATATGGCAGGATTGGAGCTACGATTATGCTTTCCATTGTCCCTGTAATTATCCTCTTTCTGATCTTTCGTAACTTCTTCATCAAAGGCCTAAGCGAAGGAATGTTGAAAGGATAAGGAAGGGATAAGGAATTATCCAGGTGGTTAAGGCATCCTGGCTTTCCTTCGGTTTTTATACACCCTACCCATTGCCATTGTGTTTCTCCTATTGCAAAAGTATCTTATCAAGGGAATGGTTGAGTTTGCGTATGCGATTGACAGATGTGATATGTAGTATATAATATATAAAATCAAATATGTGAATAACGTGAAGTAGTAGAATCTTAATCCTGGATTCGGCATTTTTATTGTTGCTCCTGGGCAAGCGGTGTTTTGGAACGGTCGCTTTGGGTTCTACTTCTATCTTCGATGCTTTATCTCGTATGAGCCACT
>QNAT01000332.1 GCA_003641555.1 Thermotoga sp. | reverse complement strand
GTTAAGATACGATCGTTTCAAAAAAATCGTAGGGACTGGTCTTCAGATCGTTTAGAATTGATCCACAAAAGGCAGCGTATCCTGTTGAGGTTTTGATCTTTTCTTTGGTTCATTTCTTTTGTATCAAGACAAAAGAAATGAACATAAATTGGTGGGTCAAAAATGTGGTCCTTGTAGATCAAAAACATCTTGACTTTTTAAAATGATGTAAAATATAGTAAAATATAAAAGTAGATAGGAGAGATGTTATGAGGACGATCGAATTTACCGATACGACATTTCGAGATGCCCATCAATCACTACTGGCAACTCGAATGACAACAGATGAAATACTCGGTATAGCAAATGTAGCTGACAAGATCGGTTATCATTCATTTGAGATGTGGGGTGGAGCAACATTTGATTCATGCATTCGATATCTTAATGAAGATCCCTGGGAAAGATTGAGGAAAATAAGAAAATCCGCGAAGAGAACAAAACTCCAGATGCTGTTACGAGGACAAAATATTTTGGGTTACAAGAACTATCCAGATGATATCGTTGAGAAGTTCGTTTTCCTTGCGGTTAAAAATGGTATAGATATAATACGAATATTCGATGCATTGAACGATATGAGAAATCTTCGCACAGCCATCGAAGCAACTCTGAAAAGTGGCGCACATGCTCAGGGAGCGATATGTTATACTATAAGTCCGGTACATACACTCGAATTGTATATCAGGAACGTTCAGGATCTGGTCGAAATGGGATGTCAATCTATATGTATAAAAGATATGGCGGGCTTGATGACACCTAAGAATGCATACGATCTGGTAAAGGCAATAAAGAATAGATTTGATATACCTGTACAGGTCCATGCTCATTTTACTACAGGACTTGCTGATATGGCATATTATGCTGCAATAGAGGCAGGGGCAGATGTAGTTGATACTGCCATATCGAGTTTAGCCTATGGAACATCGCAACCGGGTATAGAACCGATAGCTTATTCCATTGAGGAAATGCCGGATCTCAAGACAAGAATAAATTTCGACCTTTTACCTCAGGTAGCAGAATATTTTAGAGAGGTAAGATCAAATCACAAAGATACAGATGCGAATATAAAAGGTATAGATATCAGGGTTTTGGCTTCTCAAGTGCCGGGGGGTATGCTTTCTAACTTAATGCATCAACTCGCTGCTCAAAACAAGATGGATAAATACGGTGATGTACTGAGGGAAATACCTCGGGTACGTAAGGACCTTGGATATCCACCTTTGGTTACTCCCACCAGCCAATTAGTGGGAGTTCAGGCAGTTTTGAATGTTATAAACGGAGAAAGATATAAGGTTATACCGAATGAAGTTAAGGAATACATAAAGGGTTTTTATGGAAGGCCACCCGCTCCTATAGATCCTGATCTTAAGGAAAAGGCAATCGGTAATGAAAGAACCATAGATGTAAGACCAGCAAATCTTCTACCTCCTGTTTTTGATGAGATGAAGAGAAAATTAGGCAACCTTGCTGAAACTGATGAAGATGTTCTAACTTATGCACTTTTTCCTACAGTTGCAAGAAATTTTCTATCTTTACGGTATCAAGGAAAAATAGGAGTGGATTTTTCTTTGGTTGAGGAGATGGAAAAAATATCATCTGATATCCCGTATTATCCTGTTTGATGTATGGTATAATTATTCAACATGTTCATTTTCGTATTGCATGTATCTTAGGCGATATCAAAAGAAAGGAGGTGTAGATGTGGCGACAGTTAATCTTGAAAATGTGACGAAGATTTACGAGGGAAAGGTGGAAGCAGTTAAGAACGCGAATCTGGATATCAAAGATAAAGAGTTCATTGTGTTAGTAGGCCCAAGTGGTTGTGGTAAGACCACGACTTTGCGGATGGTAGCAGGGCTTGAAGAGATAACCAGGGGGACGATCAGAATTGGAGAAAAAGTTGTAAACGATGTAGAACCGAAAGATAGAGATATCGCTATGGTTTTCCAAAATTACGCACTCTATCCTCATATGACTGTCTATCAGAACATGGCATTTGGCTTGAAATTGAGGAAATTCCCAAAGGACCAGATCGATAGACGAGTAAAAGATGCGGCTAGGATATTGAATATCGAGGAGTTACTCAATAGAAAACCTAAACAACTCTCCGGTGGCCAAAGACAGCGTGTTGCAGTAGGTAGAGCAATAGTTCGGGACCCTAAGGTTTTCTTATTCGATGAACCTCTATCTAACCTCGATGCCAAGTTAAGAGTACAGATGAGAGCGGAGTTGAAAAAACTTCATCAGAGATTGGAAACCACCGCCATCTACGTGACTCATGACCAGGTAGAGGCCATGACAATGGGTGATAGAATAGTTATCTTAAGAGATGGAATAATACAGCAGGTTGGGACACCTTTAGAGGTCTATTTACATCCAGAAAATCGCTTCGTTGCAGGATTCATAGGAAGCCCCCCCATGAACTTCATTCCTGCAACTGTAATTTCAAAAAATGGTGCTCTCTGGGTAAAAACGAGTGGTTTTGAATTAATGATTCCGAAAAAAGAAACAAAAAAACTCGCATCTTATAAAGACAAAGAGATAATTCTTGGATTGAGGCCGGAGAACATTTACGACAAGATGTTTGCTGTAGCTGCCCAACCGGAAAACACTTTTAGAGTAAAGGTTGATGTTGTAGAACCTATGGGAAATGAATCGTATCTTCATGTTCTGAGTGGTAGTGAT
>QNAT01000331.1 GCA_003641555.1 Thermotoga sp. | reverse complement strand
GATCTCACCGGTGAAGACGTTCACGATCCTGCAGTTTTTGAGTAAGACATCAGCCGGGACATTACCAAGAGAAACGGGGATCATGTTCTCTATCTTCATTATAGTGCCTCCTTACACTAATGTTACGAATGCGTGTTATAATATTTTACCACATCATCATTTATGATCGAAAAATCCAGCGAATATACATCTCCTAATATAGGGATCTTATTGAATGTCCACGGATTTTGATCGGGATTATAGTGAAAATTCTTCGCCTCTTTTAATCGTATTTTTCGATGATCTCAGTAGCGAGTTTTTACAACTCGCTGCGGGTTCCATATCATATCAAAGGGCAAAACTCGGTGCATACCAAAACAGGTTGGAGCATACGATAGAGAATCTCGGTGTGGGGAATGAAAATGTTACAGCTGCAGAGAGCCGTATAAGAGATGCGGATATGGCAAAGCAGATGATGAATTTTACGAAGGCACAGATACTCATGCAAACTGACACAGCAATGCTTGCTCAAGCCAATACAACTCTTCAGCAGGTATTGCAGTCGTTCAGATAAAGCATATAAGAACCCGATAAAACGTTAAATCACATCGGCCACGAATCTGCACGGATTTGCACGAATGAAAATGTTGGATTGAAAAACCGCAGGGCTGGTCTTCATAGTCCCTGTCCATTATTCACCGAAGGTGAATAATTTACTTTTGAAAATTATTCGTGGCTGATTCAATCAAACATCTATAATTAGCATTAGTTAAGGTTCGTGGCTTACAACACGACAAGAACTCTCAGATCGTTTACATTCGTACCTGTTGGGCCAGTTTTAATGGCACAGCCGCTTTTAGTTAGAAGCTTATATGCATTGTGTTCATTGAAAGCATAGGTAGGATCCTCAAAGTGCCTTTTCATCTTTTCAAAGGTTTTTCCATCTGCTGCTCCTCCAGCGATATCAGTCGGACCATCAGTTCCATCCGTGTCTATTGAAGCCAGAGCTATCCTTTCCGTCCCTCTGGCATATATCGAAAAAGAGACCACGACTTCCTGGTTCGGACCCCCAATGCCATTTTGAGTATTGGCGTTGAGCGTTACCGTTGTCTCCCCTCCGCTTATAATGATACATGGGGGTTTGAAAGCGGTCTTACCCTCGAGTGTATCTTTCCCTACAGCAGTGAGAAATCTTCCAACCTCTCTTGCTTCGCCTTCTATAGAGGTTGAGAGTATGTAGGATCTGATGCCCATATCTTTCCCAACCTTTTTCGCCATCTCACATGCCCATGCAGAATCAAAAACTTTGTAGAATACCTTATCTCTTAGTTTTTTTGGAGTTTCTTTCACCTTATCCTGTGTACCATCACGCAGAAATGACAGAACCTTACCAGGCACGTTTTCTGATAGATCGTATGCTTTTAGAATTCTTAGTGCATCTGAAAAAGTAGATGGATCTGGAACCACTGGACCAGAGGCTATTACACTCGGTGCATTCTTAACAACATCACTCAGCATCAAACTCACAATAGTTGCTTTACATTCTTCAGCAAACTTACCTCCCTTTACTCTATCTATGTGTTTCCTCACACAGTTGATCTCATCGATGGATGCCCCGCTTCTCAGTAGTAACTCATTAACCTTTATCATTTCTTGCAGATCGATATTGTTTTCTGGTAATGTAAATAATGCAGAACCACCGCCTGATACCAAAAACAAAAGAAGGTCTTTCTCCCCCAATTTCTTGCACTTTTTGAGTATCTCTTTGGTAGCCTCTATTCCGTTTTCATCTGGTAGAGGATGTCCTGCCTCAAAATATTCAAAGTCCTCTACATCTTCTCTATATCCATATTTTGTAAGGATACCCCCCCAATCTATAGAATCTCCCAGACATTTCCTTGCACCCTGGGCCATCCTGGATGCTCCTTTACCGATGGCAAGGCAGTAGAGTTTGTTAAAAGGAAATCTTTTATCTTGAAACAACAAGGTTTTTTGGTCCACCAAAGAAATCTCATTTTTCACGAGAGAAGACGGGGAAAGATATTGTAATGTCCCAAGAATTACCTTTCTTGCTGTTTCTATGGCTTCCATGATGAATTCGATCACTTCCCAGTTTACAAATTCCATAATCTTTTCATAAAGATTATACACCTGAAGGGGGAAAGATGGAAGTCACCGAATTGCATCACGAAAAATCTACTCGAAATCGAATCGTTGCATCATATAAAAAAGTACTCCAAACAAGAGGTGAAAAAAGTTAGTTATTCTCATATAATGGAAGAAAAGTAAAGAGGGGATAACTAATGGCATTAACGATGAGAGAGAAGAAAAAGATAGGTTTTGAATATTCGAGGAACTATCTCAAGGCGAGGAAGAAAGAGAAGGGAATGATACTGGACAATTTCACAGAGATAACGGGATACAACCGCAATTATGCGAGTAGGGTTCTGAGGGACAGGAGACATTCTAAACGCACGGGTATCAAGAGGAAAAAAAGAGGAAATATGGTGAAGATGTGAGACGTGCACTCGAACGGATATGGAGTATCTGTGATTGTATATGCGGAAAGAGATTGAAACCCTTCTTAAAAGAGGTGATCCCCGTAGGGACAGATACTGTGATAAAAGTCAAGCACAAATTTTCTCATAGTCATATGTAAATGGTTTCTCACTCCTATACACACCATGGGCGATCAATACCATCCTTTTCATAGCGGCTATTAGGGCTACTTTCTTGAGCTTATGTC
>QNAT01000330.1 GCA_003641555.1 Thermotoga sp. | reverse complement strand
TGAAAACAAAATGGATACGGTCATTTCAAGAAATCCGTAGGGACTGGTCTTCAGACCGTTTAGAATTGATCCACAAAAGACAATGTATCCCGTTGAGGTTTTGATCTTTTCTTTGGTTCGTTTCTTTTGTATCAAGACAAAAGAAATGAACATAATGATGGGTTGACATTCGTAGGTATAAAATATATTTGATGGTCCGAGATGGCCGAGAGGATCTGGTTGACATTAAGATGAAAATCTCGGTGTAAAATATATCCCTCGGTCATCTGAAAGGATATCTTTTTATCATAGCGGTAAAGCCATCTCCTTTGAGATAGGCTTTCTACGAATGAACAGAAAGGTATTTACAAACAGAGGGGCAAATAGATGTGAAGAAATATATTTTTCTCATTTTTTTCTCTTTTTCTATAAGTGTTGTATTATGGAGTGATGTGCAACTCACTGTTCCCGAAAAGGCATATTTGATAGAACATAAAGTGTTAATATATGCGATAGATAGAGCAGGACAGCCATTTGAGTTTGTTGATGAAAGTGGTGAATTGCGGGGTTTTTGCATCGATTATGCCAGGGATATTGCGGATATATTAGGAATAAATCTTACCTTAAAACCTATGGGGTGGAATGATGTTGTAAAATCGATCGAGAATAAAACGGCAGATATGGCAGATATGTATTACAGTAAAAAGAGAGCCAGGTTTGCATATTTTACATCGTCATTTTTGAAGATCGAAGTGCGCTTGATCGTGAAAAAGGATAATTCTACTATATTTGGCATAAAAGACCTTAAGAATGCAAAAATTGGAACTTTGAAAGGCGATTTTTCAAATGAATATCTGAAAGATAAATTGAAAAATCCACATATCCTTTCCTATGATACCCCATCAAATATAGTAAAAGCCCTTGATACTGGCGAAATTAATGTTATGGTAGGGGATTATCCAACCATGTTGTATTTCACACAAAATCTGCACATGAGAGATAAGTTCAAGACTGTTGGTTCTCCTCTTTACACAGGAAATCTTTGCTTTGCCACTCATTCCCTGATATTACGAGATATTCTCAACAAGGCTGTTAAAGAATTCGAAAGATACCCAGCGAGAAAAGATACTCTGATAAAGAAGTGGTTTGGAGAGGCAATATTGGAAGCAGAGAAAAAAATGAAGCGATTCCGAATGACCGTTTTTATACTCTTAATAACAGTGGCTACTATAGCTGTACTCTTTGTAGTTCAATTCGTCTGGAATCGTATTTTGGAGAAACGAGTGACAGAGAAAACAAAAGAAATAGGCCAGGCAAATAAGAATTTGAATCTGATGAACGAAGAGCTTCGCTCTTCTATGGAGGAAATCGAGGATAGCAATCGCCAGTTGGAATATTATTACTCCATTTTATACACTCTATTGGGGTTATCAGAAGCCCTTTTCTTCTCACCCGATATCGAGGGAACTGTAGAAAACGTGTTAAAGGAAACCTCAGATAAAATAGAAAAACTGGATGGTATAATGATTCTGGAAAAAGGCAAGGAAAATAAAATGGAGTTGAGATTTGTAAGTAACCGCCATATTCCAATCCCTGATACATATTTTGATATTCAAAAATCCGCTATTCCTGAAGATATACTCATAACATATCCAGGAAAGCATCACATTACAAATCCGCTGTTTGCTTTCATATCGAAAGTCATTGGGGCATCCCCCAGGATTCTCGTGTATGATCCCATATACATAAATGAGAATCTGAAAGCCCTAAATGTACTGTACTTCCTCAAAGCTGACTCTTTGGAACCCATTGAATTGGATGTTGTCAAATTCATTTCTACCCAATTGAAAGCTGGCTACAAGATGTATTATCAGATGAAAGAGTTGAAAGAAATGGTAGAGCACGATACCCTAACAGGTTTATACAATCGTAAGGTATTCGAAGGCATTTGCCAGCGTGAAATTGCACGAACACTCAGATACGGTGGGACCGGGGTATTCGTAATATTGGACTTAAATGACTTTAAGGAAGTTAATGACATCTATGGCCATCTATTTGGTGATCAAGTCTTGATAGAGGTAGCGAAGATATTGAAAACGAAGGTAAGAGATGTAGATGTTATAAGTCGATATGGAGGAGATGAGATAGCAATCTTGTTTACAGGTATTACCTACGATCAAGGTATAATTAAAATGGATATGATGAATTCACAATTACAAAGGGAATCTTATGATATATACAAGGAAAAGGGAATATCTATATCTTTTTCTTATGGGTTATCTGAATTCCCAACAGAAGATATAGACTACGATGAATTGTTCAGAAAGGCAGACATCAGACTGTATGAGATGAAGAAAAAATGGCATCGCGCTCAAGAGGAGGACAAGGATTGAGAGAAAAATCTCGAAACGATAAAGAAAGGTTAAAGCGTGTTTTAAATGTTATCGATACCATTCAAAGATCCTTGATCACATCTGTTAAGATAGATGTTGAAAGTATTGGTCAGATGGCTGCAGAGTTTTTGATAGAATTGGTCGATATCGATAGGGCATTTGGCCTGCTTAGAAAAAACGATTTTTTCTACACTGCATTTGTAGCAGGAAAGGAAAGTGAGAAAATTTACGGCAATATAGTAGATGTTATGGATGTTAGGAAGATATTCCCTAAAACAAATATATGGGTGTCTTTGAAAGGGGAAAAACTCTCCAAATTCCCGGTTCCTGCCGGTAACGTTGAATTTAGAGAC
>QNAT01000329.1 GCA_003641555.1 Thermotoga sp. | reverse complement strand
TCTTAACGCATTTTTCCTCGAATTCCTTAACGCAAATTTCGTAATGCCAACTTAAAGTCAAAACCTCAACGGGACAATTTCATCTTACACTATACATACCGTAACCGTAGGGACAAGACTTTAGTCTTGTCCGATGGGACGCAGTCCCATAACGTCATTCACCTACGGTGAATCGGACAGGTTTAAAAACCTGTCCCTACAAATCTCTTGAGACAATCGTATCCATTCTATTGTCAAATACCTCTGTTTTGCAATACCCTTTTATGTTCATTTCTTTTGTCTTTCAATTCAACATCCAAAACTCAACATTTTTATAGAATTACATTTTACACTATACACTCGCTAAATTATAACTTTAGGAGAAACTCTTATTTTTGCTCCTTTCATATCAAAAGGAAATTTCTTGTACACATCGTTCATGGCTATATCTAACTTTTTTAAAGACTCTTTGACATCGTTTGTCTTTATCAAGATCTGCTTTCTGAATTTACCTTCTTTCTTAGGGATGAACGGATCAGAAGGCCCTAAAATCACTTCCTTTTTCCCTTTTAACTCATCTGCCACACCTTCTGCTACGCTGTTGCAGAGGGTAGGATCTTCCAATTCCCATACGATCTGAATCAGAGTTGAAAAGGGCGGATAATGGAGTCTCTGACGCTGCTCTATTTCCCAATGAAAGAATCCATCGTAATCATGATTCAATGCGAATTTTATGATCGGCGAATCGGGCGTATATGTCTGGATCAAGACCTTCGAAGATATATCAGATCTACCACCTCTTCCAGAGACCTGATCGATGAGTTGAAAGGTTCGTTCCTGGGAATGAAAATCCGGTATATTCAGCATAGAATCAGCATCTAAAATGCTCACCAAACCTATATTGGGAAAATCTATCCCTTTTGCTATCATCTGTGTTCCAACCAATATTTCTATGTGTTTGTCTCTCATCCCTTCCATAACCTTCTCGAAATCCCGGTGATCTTTTATCGTATCACTGTCTGCCCTCACGATTACTCTATCAGGAAATGCCCTGTTCAATTCCATTTCTACCCTTTCTGTCCCGTACCCTGATATCGATATATTCATCCCTCCACAATGAGGACACTGTTTCGGTACACTTTCTATGTAGCCGCAATAATTACACTGTAAGAACCTATTCTTTCTGTAATAAGTTAGGGATATACCACAATTCGGACATCCTGGAACGTATCCACAATCCCTGCATATTACATATCGAGCAAATCCTTTTCGATTCAGGAAGATCACGCATTGCTTATCATCGTTCAGCGTTTCATCTATTCCTTCGTATACTCTCTTCGATATCATGACACCTTTTTCTTTTCTCATATCCACGATCTCCACATCGGGCAATCTCGTGGAAAGTGGTCGTGAATGGAGATGGGTTATCCTATCATCTGCCAAAAATTCATAGTAATCCTCCACAGCAGGGGTGGCAGAACCCAGGAGCAGATTGACATTGTGAGTCTTGCATTTCCAACTTGCCACACGAAATGCATCGTAATAAGGATTTTGATCCCCTTGATAATAACTCGTATCTTGCCCCTCATCCATGACTATCATACTTAGACCTTTGATCCCAAGAAATACAGCACTTCTCGTTCCCACCAGGATCTTCGTCTTACCCTGGCGAGCGTATAACCATTCTCTAAACTTCTCATGGGGTGTTAGAGTACTGTGATACACACCTATTCTGTATTCTGGAAATCTGTTTTTGATCCTCGCCAACATCTGCACTGTTAACCCTATCTCTGGTACTAAGAAGAGAACACTTTTCCCCACTTTCAAAATCATTTCCATAACCTCGAAATAAACCTCTGTTTTTCCACTGCCAGTTACTCCCTCTATCATCACAGCACCCTTCTTATCTTTTGCAAAGCAGGCACTTATCTTTTTTACTGCTCTTCTCTGTTCTTCATTGAGGATGATCTTCGCACGCTTTTCTGAATATATGAGTGGTAATTGCGTCTCCTCTATTTCTTCACTCGTTATCTTCACTATTCCCTTCTTCTCCAGTGATGTTGCAGCAGGTAAAAGCCTTTTATATCTGCCGGCTAAATAGATAGAATCATGTGCGAGAAGGGTTTCTATCAATTGTTTCTGTTTTTTGTAACCCTTTACTCGTTCCATGTAATTCATAGCGTCTTTCAGGCTCACGATCAAATGGACTCGTTTTAGCACGATCTTTTTCAATCTCGGTACAGAAAATTGGGTTGAAATCTTTATGTTTCCAGTATTTTGCAAAGAACGCAGAATTTGTAAAGCCCTGCGCTTCGATTTGAATCTCTTTTCAAATTCCTTCTTGGTGATCCTTCCCTTTTCTGTAAACCAATTGCCATCCGGCTGCAATACTTCTATGATATCCTTGTTTCTCAATTTCATCGAGGGAGGTAGGAACATATCGAGGACTTTTCCTATAGGAGCGGCGTAATAGTCTGCGATAAGGTTTGCCAGTTTTATATCTGCAGGTTCGAGAAGAGGTTCTTCCTCTACAATATCTATGATGCTGAGAATCTTGTGGTTCTTTTTGATCTCTTCATCCAATGTTTCGGATAGTGCTACCACATATCCAACAACCATACGTGTACCAAGCGAAACATATACTCTATGTCCCACCTTTATAACACTGCGAAGCTCATCGGGTATGGCGTATACGAAAGTCTGATTAACATTTATCTTCATGATCGCTATCTGAGCATACATAAACTAT
>QNAT01000328.1 GCA_003641555.1 Thermotoga sp. | reverse complement strand
TAAGATACAATCGTTTCAAAAAATCGTAGGGACAGGTTTTTAAACCTGTCCGATTCGCCATAGGTGAATAACATTATGGAACTTCGTTCCATCGGACAAGACTAAAGTCATGTCCCTACGGGAATGTATGGTGTAAGATGAAATTGATCCACAAAAGGCCATTAACAATTGATCCACAAAGACAGTGTATCATGTTGGGATTTTGACTTTTTTCTTTGGTTCGTTTGACTTGTATCAAGACAAAAGAAATGAACATAAAGGGGTATTGCAAAACAAAGGTATTTGAAAATAGAAAGTTAAGATACGATCGTTTCAAAAAAGTCGTAGGGACAGGTTTTTAAACCTGTCCGATTCGCCGGAGGTGAATAACATTATGGAACTTCGTTTCATCGGACAAGACTAAAGTCTTGTCCCTACGATTATGGGTATGCAATAGTGTAAGATGAAATTGATCCACAAAAGGCCATTGACAATTGATCCACAAAGACAGTGTATCATGTTGGGATTTTGACTTTTTTCTTTGGCTCGTTTCTTTTGTATCAAGACAAAAGAAACGAGCATAATAAATGGGTTAACATTTGCTTTTCGAAATAATATCATAATATGGTAAAATACGGGAAGGATATGTGGGTTAAGAAAGGAGATATGGATCTATGAGAGTAGAGAATTGGATGGAAAGAGATTTTTCAACGATCGATAAAGGCGCCACGGTAAGAAAGGCAAAGGAATATCTGGAGGAGGAAGGAACTCCATTTTTGATAGTCGTAGATGAAAAAGGCAAATTCGAAGGTATACTTGATAAGAATAGCTTAATAAACACCTTTGGAGATGAAGAGATCGAGGAATATTTAACTCTTCTTCCCATAACTGCAATGGAAAACGATTATCTGGAAGAGATAGCAATGTTGATGATGGACAATCACATACCAATTTTGCCTGTTGTAGATGATGACGAAAAGGTCATAGGAGTTATAACTGATTTTGAGATCCTCAATGCACTACTCGAACTTTCTGGGATAGAAGAACACGGAATAAGAATAACTGTGAACCTGAAAGACAAACCCGGCGAATTAAAAAAGGTCCTGGATATCTTAAGTGCTCACAGCCTCAACGTTATATCCGTTTTAACATACAGGCGTTCTCAATCAAAACGAACGGTAATGATAAGAGTTTCAGGTAATTCTGTAGAAGAGATCGCCAGAATATTGAAGGCTAATGAGATAGATTATGAAGACGTGTCAGAGGATTTTCAGATATGAATTTGATTCAAGGGATCATTTTAGGAATCGTGCAGGGTCTATCAGAATTCCTTCCGATAAGTAGTTCTGGCCATCTTGCCGTTACAGAAAGAATTTTAGGGATATCTCCTTCTTTAAACCTCATAATTTTTTTACATCTGGCGACACTTCTGGCTGTTATCATTGCTCTCTGGAAAGATGTAATTGCATTGATCATAAGTTTTTTCGAGGGATTATATCTATCTTTCAAAAATGGCTTTTTGAAGACTTATAAAGATATGAATATGTTCAGACTCAGTTTGTTGATCATATTGGGCACAATTCCTGCTGCTGTAGTTGGTGTTTTGTTAGAAAATGTGGTAGATAAGAGTTTTGGGCAAATGACATTTGTAGGCATCGCATTTTTGATAACAGGTACAGTTCTGTTCTTTGCGGACAGAACACGCCCGTCAAAAAATCTTAATAGGATGAATACAAAGGCCGCTTTTTGGATAGGGATTGCACAATCTCTGGCTATATTTCCGGGAATATCGAGAAGCGGCATGACGATAAGTACTGGGCTAGCACAGGGATATGAAAAAAAAGAGAGTGCGAGATTTAGCTTCCTTCTCTCCATACCGATAATATTGGGAGCCTCTTTGACTAAAATAGGGGCAATATCGAAGAATTTAACCTCTGCTGAGATAATATCCTTCATCTTTTCACTCGTTTCTGGCTATATCGCCATTAAACTTTTATTTTACCTTGCTTTGAAAGAAAAGTTGTCATACTTCTCTTATTACTGCTGGGCAATCGGGATATTAACGCTCGTATTCCCTGGAAGGTGAAATGAACATGATGTTTGAAATCCTTGTCGGTGGGGGACTAATAGGATTCCCTGATAGATTAAGGCATCCGTTCAGTACCATTTCTTTAATAACACTTGATGATGGGAGGAAAGGCTTGATAGATCCGGGCAATACGATACAGTTGGAAGCTTTAGAATCTGAATTCGAAAAAAGGAATCTTGATATTTCATCGATAGAATTCATAATCCTGACACATGTTCATCTCGATCATATCATGAACTCCGTGTATTTCCCAAATGCTGAAATATATGTTCATGAAGCATATGCAACCAAAAATTATTCTCAATTTGGGAAGATCATAGGATCAGTCTATAAAAAAATTATCGATGGCTGGAAATCGGTGAAAACTATCAAAGATGGAGAACGTCTTTTTGATAGAATTGAAGTTCTTCACACGCCATATCATGCGAGGGAGCATATATCGTTGATACTCGATACAGAGAATATGGGTGTGGTAGGTGTTCTCGGAGACATATGTTATACGAGAATAGCATTTTACGATATAGTCAAAGGTTACAGAACTGATAAAGTAGCGGAAATTGTAAAAGGAATAGTAAATAGGTCTGATTGGATCGTCTTCGCTCATGATGAACCCATAAGAGTAAAAGCCCCTGCCACAGATAGATTTCGTGGTGATTCATGAT
>QNAT01000327.1 GCA_003641555.1 Thermotoga sp. | reverse complement strand
TCCGTATTGGAATAAGGAATAAAGGTTGGAAAAGGGAGATAGTATCTCGATTGAACAGAGCGACTCACTACGCCTTCATCTATTTCATAGCGGGAATACTATTCTATTATTTGAGAAGCTATAATGTCATTATCGCTTCAGTGATTGCTATAACAGGATATAAGCTGGCTAATACTATCCTGATAGATTATATAGAAGAGGAGCGCATCCTCGGCTTACACTCATTCCGAAGAGATTACTATCTTGTATTCATTACGGATTATATATTAGCACTCAGCATTTTACCCTCTGTTGCCCTGCTGTGGATTACGAGAAATACCATATTTGAACTGGCTGCCTTCTATTCGCTATTACCACTTCTTTTCATGTTGCGTTATACTTCTAATATGGAAAAACTTGTGAATGAATTAAAAGTGGAAAGGGACAAGATAAAAGAACTCAACGAGAAATTCACGAGACTTTCAGAGATCTCCAACCTTGTGAGGTTGAAAACTCCTCCTGATAAGATACTGTCATACATTGCGAAGATGATGACCAAAGATTTTGGTTATAGATATGCTCTTATAAACCTATTCGATATGGAAAATGATAGGTCAATAAGGATAGCTTACAGTGGATTCGATAAAAAAGAATTCGAGAGACTTCAGAAAAATGCTCCAACAGTGAGTAGTAGATTTGAATTGATGAAAGATGAATTCAAGATGAGTAATTCTTATTTCATTCCTCAGGGAGCCGTGGAGATAAAGGAAGAAGAGACGTATACAGGTGAATATACCAGGATGAATGAAAATGGGGCATGGTTACCAAAAGATGTATTTTTTGTGCCTTTGATAGATGAAAAGGGGATAATGATAGGATATATTTCTCTGGATTCACCCCTCAATGGTAAGAGACCCACTATCATGGATGCGAGGGTTTTAGAAATATTCGCTTCTGAGGTAGTGAGTGCCTTAAAGCTATCAGCAAAATTCCAGGATATCGTATATCGTTCTCAAATAGACCTGCAGACTGGTCTGTACAATCATACTTCCTTCTTCGAATATTTACGGACATTACTCGAGCATAGAAACAAACACAAAAAATTGTATCTGTTGATGCTCGACATGGATAATCTCAAGAATATAAACGATAAGTATGGACATCTTGTAGGAGATAGAGCTATAAAACGTGTGGTAGAATGTATAAAGTCAAGCGTGAGAAAGAAGGATTTCGTTGCGAGATATGGTGGAGATGAATTCGTAGTGATATTAGAAAATGTTACATTTGATACCCTGAGATCGATAGTGGATAGGATACAGTTGTCCAGAATGTTCTTAAAGGGTGTGAAAGAAGAACTCACTGTTAGCATTGGTGTTGCTGCATTTCCAGATGATGCCTTGAAGAGCAAAATGCTGATAAATCAGGCGGATAAAGCCTTATATATAGCCAAGAATAATGGCAAAGCTCGGATCTGCTTTGCCACTAACAACAAAATTCGGCAAAAAGGAGAATTTCTATGAGGAAAAAGAATTACGATATTCGAGTAAACGAATCCTGGTGCAAGGCATGTGGGATATGTGTAGACGTATGCCCGGGTGATGTATTTGTCCTTGCTGAAGGAGAAAAGGCAGATCCTGCTAAAAAGGAGAATTGCACTGGCTGTATGCAATGTGTTAATCTATGTCCTGAGTTAGCTATAGAAGTGGTGGAGAAGGAAGAGGAGGATGAAGATGAGCGAGTTCGTTTTCATGCAAGGAGATGAAGCCTGTGGTAGAGGGGCTATAAAGGCTGGATGCAAGTTCTTTGGGGGATATCCCATAACTCCAGCGACTGATATAGCCGAATACATGTCAAGAGAATTACCAAAAATAGGAGGGAAATTTATGCAGATGGAGGACGAAATAGCCTCCATAGCAAGTGTTATAGGGGCATCATTAGCAGGTGCAAAAGCAATGACGGCAACGAGTGGACCAGGTTTCAGCTTGATGCAAGAAGGTATAGGATATGCTTCCATGACCGAAACTCCTTGTGTTGTTGTTGATGTTCAACGTGGTGGACCGAGCACGGGTCTCCCGACGAAACCATCACAGGGTGATGTAATGCAGGCAAGATGGGGAACTCATGGGGATCATCCTGTTATTGTTCTTTATCCCTCAACTGTAGGCGAAATATATAAATATATTATAACTGCCTTTAACTATGCCGAAAGATATAGAACACCAGTTATCTTCCTCATGGATGAAGTGCTGGGACATATGAGAGAAACCTTTTACCTGCCGGGTGATAATGAGATTTACATCCAGGGGAGGATAGAGACGAAGGTAAAAGATAAAGATATATACCATCCTTATCTTCCAAATGAAGAAGGTATATTGCCTATGGAACGATTTGGAAGTGAACATAGATTTCATGTGTCGGGTCTGGTTCACGACGAAAGTGGCTTTCCAGTACCTTCTAAGGAAGCTGCGAAAAGGCTTCTCAGGAGACTTCATGATAAGATAAAGAGAAATGAAGAGGATATAATCTTGTGGGAAGAAAAAGATATTGAAGATGCTGAGATATTGCTGGTAGCCTATGGTGTCACGGCGAGGAGTGCAATAGCTGCACAGAAGGAAGCAAGAGCAAGAAAGGTGAAAATTGGTTTGTTTAAACCGATAACCTTGTGGCCATTTCCAACTCATAGACTTCGTGATCTATTAAAACAAGTTAACACCGTTATAGTTCCTGAATTGAATATGGGACAGATCTTATATGATGTTGCAAGGGTTAACAAAGGG
>QNAT01000326.1 GCA_003641555.1 Thermotoga sp. | reverse complement strand
TTTATCGAAAAACAATGTATCTGTTGTTCACGACCCATCGAGCAATATGAAACTCGCTAACGGGATAGCCCCTATCGTTAAAATGTATAATGAGGGAATAAATATCTGTCTTGGAACGGATGGTGCAGCATCTAACAATTCACTAAATCTATGGAATGAGATCAGATTAGCAGCGTTGGTTCATAAGGCGATCACGCAAGACCCTACAGTCATGAGTGCACCTCAGATTCTGAAGATGGCAACTGAAAATGGAGCTAAGGCACTCGGTATGTCGAATTCGTTGGGAAGGATAGAAAAGGATATGTTGGCAGACCTCGTAGTATTGGATCTTGATGCTCTCTCGTTTCATCCACCGAATGATATCATATCGGATCTCGCTTATTCTACCAATGGCTCTGAAGTAAAAGACGTCATTGCAAACGGAAAGTTCATAATGAAAGATAGAGAGATATTAACGATAGATATCCAGGAGGTCAAGAGTAGAATAGATGAATATGCAGGGCAGATTTGTGTGTAATACAGGAATTGACGAATAATATTTAGAATAATCAAGATGGAGAGGTTCGATTATTTAAAAAGAAAGGACAGTTTGATCATATATGCGAGGTGAGAAACAGATAAAATTCACGGAAAAGGAAGTACATTCTTTATTCATCCTTATAGTGATATTGTCTATAACGGCTATAACGCTGATGGGTGTTACTATTTACCTGTATTTTAGGTCTGAAGATTACAAACATGAAGTAACAGAATTGTATGCCAGCATACCTCAGAAGACTCCAGAGAACATAAATAACCTATCGGCAATTCCTTTTACCGGGGTGGGAGAAAAAGGATTGAAACCTCTGCCTCCTTTGCCTTCTAAGGAAACAATTGCAGCTTCTCCTTCTACTCCTTCTGAGATGGTAGCAAAGCTTGAATCTGCTACTCCTATCACAAATGAGATAAAAAAGACCCCGATTTCCACCCAATCTACGTCAGTGAGCGCGACACCTACCGTATCTCGTAAGGAATTAATGAGCGAGTCTGCTACACCTGTTCATGAAAAGGTGGTAAAACCTGTAAAAGAGGAAAAACCTCCTCTTAAAGTTTTCACAAAGGAGGAAATATACAAAACTTCTTCAATATCCTATAAATTACATATACCTATTTATAGAATCCACGGGACCTATACGCTTGATAAGATATGGAAAGTGACCCTTGATCTTTCTTCATATCTGGTATATCCGATATCAGAAGGAGTATATCGATTGTATTATATAGGTGGTGTTTCTCCCCCATCAAATTCAGAACGGCTGCTTTATGTTTATTCTGTACAATTGATCAGTTCTACGAAAAAAGAGAATATATTCGGAATTGCACATAGGTTGAGAGATAAAGGATTCCCGGTCTTCGTGTACGATTATTATTCAGGAAATGCAAGTAAAACTGAATTATATGGTATAGAACTTGGAATATTTGAGAGCTCACGAGAAGCTCAAGATTTTTCATCTCGCCTGACCAATGCGGCATTATCGATCTTAAAAAGAGAAGTGGGGAGTTCAGTCGACAGCAGATATCCCAAGATGATAAGATAACTATGCTGAATATAAATCAACGATTCATTATAATCACCATAATTGCTGCTTTTGTTGTTGGAGGGACAATATATCTTTATGAACGCGATAAAGGTAAATTAGTCGATCACACTAAAGTCTTTAGTAATAGAAAAACGAAGTTTCCAATAGATTTAAACAATGTTTCCGTAAGGGATCTCACTGCAGTTCCGGGCATCGGAGTGGTTAAAGCAAGGGCTATAGTAGAATATAGAGAAAAGATAGGGGGATTCTCCTCATTATCGCAATTGAAGTGTGTGAAAGGCATAGGTGAAAAAACGGTTGAGAAGATCTTGAAGTATATTAAGATAGATAAGCCAAATCTGAGCGGGAAAATAGTAACCTTTGCTACTCACACTGATAAGATCGATATAAACACAGCGGGTATTGATGAATTGATGAAGATAAAATACATAGGACCCCAAAAGGCAAAAGAGATCATAGAATATAGAAAAGAAAACGGCCCATTTAAATCGATAAGAGATGTGATGAAGGTAAAAGGGATTGGTTCCAAGACTTTTGATAAGATAAAAATGTATATAGAAGTTTATTAAATGGAGATGATCCTGGTTGAAAAAGATATCAATTGCTTTTTATTGGCATATGCATCAGCCTTCCTATAAAGATATGAGAAGTGGAGAATTAACCGCTCCATGGGTTAGATTGCATGCGATAAAAGATTACTACGATATGATGGATATCCTGAATTCATATCCTTCCTTAAGGCAAACGTTTAACGTCACCCCCGTTCTTCTGGAACAGTTGTTAGAATATGCGGATAAAGGACTCCAGACCCCAGAAACTCTATTACAAACTGCTTTAAAACCCCTAAAGGAGACGGATAATTCCGATAAGTTGAAACTATTAGATGAGATGTTTCTTGGGAATTACCATACGATGATAAAACCCTATAAGAGATACGATGAACTATGGAATAAAAAGGAATTCTTAAAGAGAGAGGATGGAAAGTTGGCGGGGAATGTGCATAGATTCAGCGAGCAGGATTTATTGGATCTAATATGTCTCCACGAACTTTCCTGGATCGATCCAGAATTCAGGACCGATCCAGTCATAAAAACCCTGTTCGAAAAAGGTAGCGGCTACACAGAAGAGGATAGAAAGAAGATATTCGAAAAGGAATTTGAGATCATTCGGAAAATAGTACCACTGT
>QNAT01000325.1 GCA_003641555.1 Thermotoga sp. | reverse complement strand
TTACGATCAGAATAAGGAATGTGATCTCTTAATACGGGAAGAAGAATTTTTTGGAATTGAAACAAAATACGGCAAGGTGAAGAGGAAAAAATATCCATTCAATACGATTTATCTGAGCAAAGAGGAAATTGAAGATGGAGATGTGATTCCACTCTCGCTATATCTCGCTGGGATTGAAAAATCATCGCAAAGCATCTAAAAAGATTTATTATCCATTTATTTTTCCATATGGATGGGGCGCCAATTCTACCTCAACGATATACCATTTATCTTCGTTCTGGAGATATATGAAGTTTGCCGAAGGCAAATTTGGGCAGAGCGTAGCGGAGGCGTATGTTGTCCGAGTGTGTTAGCGAGCGGAGAGTTCGGCTCGGCGGCACATATCCTGTTGTTTGTTTAAGCTTCGTACACGTTGAGATACATCTCTAAAACTTTCCTTATTACTTGTAAGAATGTTGTTAGCTCATATTTTAGTATTTTAAACTCAAGCACTGATGAAAATGGAAAAATGTACCAAGATACGAAGGAGGAGTGTACAAAGAAGCTGTATTCGTTGTATTTCTTCTGTAAGTCTGTGGAGAAAGTTTTATCCACAAATGCAAGCACAAAATTGTTTGAGGGATAAGGAGGAACTATTACTGATGGAGTTGTTTTTTCAAGTGTTTTTATAACCTTATCAGCGAATTCATCGGGCGCTAAACTTAAATCTCTCGCAACTTACCTAAAATCTTCCCTAGCAATTGTTAGCAACGGAGAAGTTTCATATCTCGGTATAAACCTTTCACCAGCATCTTCAATTTTATCTGCATCTATACCTAAAATCAGAAAAAAAGATGGATAAGACAAGTTTTTGATTATAGCTCTTTCCAACGCTTTCTTGCTCCAGTTCTTTTCTCCTTCAAGAGAGTTCATAAGCTCTTTTATTTTCTTCTTTAGAGTGTCTAAGTTGTTTGCCATAAATTCTCTTTGCTGTTGTATAGACTCGTGTCACTCCTTAGAAACATAACGGTATGGATGTGATAACCAATCAACTTCAATCCCTCTCCATATACTTCTAAACAGAAGGATGTCATCAAAAACCGCCCAAGCAAGGCTTTCCAGAATCTTTCTCATTTCCCTGTAGCACATGGGGACTGCACCATTATCTACGAGGTTATTTAACACTTTTATCATAGACACCATTTCTGGTAGATACAGCAAACTGTTGGTTCAATATACACTTCTTTCCATGCTTTTCTCCGCAAAATCCTCATAAGCTGGCTTTTAAGAGCCTCTAAGTAACTGAGGAGTTCGTCAAGTTCTCTCCGTATCTCAATCCTGTCATCCATAGAAATTTTCTTAACAGCCTCGAGTTCCAGTTAATATTTACCCTAACTCCGTATTTGCTCATAAACGGATGCTTGTATATCCTAAAATGGAGCCAGTCCAGTCTATGCTTAAAGTAATCTTTTGCATCTTTTTTGAGAAAGTTATTGTAATGCTCTACTACTTCACAGGCTTTAGTATAGAACTCTTCAGCGTTCCTACACTCACTGCTAACCGCTATTAGCTCCCCTACAAGCTCTTCAACAATCTGGTTTGGAATGTCAACGTAAGCAGCGCATGAACTTCCACGAAGCATTTTAAAATATGGGTTATCTCTAACTATTATATTGCCAAAAAATGCCCAATTCAAGGATTTCTTTCCTTTAAGGTTTTCCCGTATTTTAGAGAGAGTAATGCTATTGATCTGCCAGTGACCATCCTTAAATTCGAGCTTTAACTTCCTTAAACCTCTTTCTACTGCTTTTTTCTCAAGTTCTCGAACTTTCTGGATTATTTCATCTTCAGAGAACTCTCTTTTAAATTCTGAAATAGCAGTAAAAAGCCTTTCTGACAAATCCTTTAACAATATAGGTTTCCTGGAAGGCTGCACCTCGTTTAGCAACTGCCAATTACAATAATCCCTCCTCTTTAGAACAGGAAGCCATTTTCCATTCTCCCATACTTGGAGGTGTTCTAATTCCCTCCTGTAATCTTCATCAGAATATGAAAGTTCCTCCAAAACCTTAGAAGTCGTAAAGCTGTTAACACCCTTGTTATAAAGATACCAAACTGCCCATGATACTCTTCTTGTTGCACTGTCTCTGACGTTTTTCTTTAAAAAGTAAAAGAACTCCGAATACTTTTTCCCCTTTGCAAAGTATTCGTTCACTCTCTCTATCAGCTCTAACTCAGTTAGTCGAGCTATAACTTCTTCTACAACTTTTTGTGCTCTCATGCATTTTCTACAATAGTATGGATTATCTATGCGAGATTGCTTTTCTGAAAGATATTTCAAAATGTCATTCATGGTGAACTCTAGAGAAGCTGTAGAGAATTCCCACTCTATTAAGTCGAGAATAATCCAATAATGATCTAAGAGAACTTTTGGTGATAACTTGGATAGAATATTTTCATACTTCATTGCAATTAAGGATAAAATCTAAAGTATTTAAAGGTTTTTAAAGCCGCACTGCCCGATTACGCCTAACTTGACTCGTACGAAGTTTTTAATCGCATAGCCCTCCAAATGAGGATTATCAGGAAGATTAGAGATGTGTGAATTTATCACCACCCAAACAATAAGTTTTCAAATGATAAAAAATTTATCCAGAAACAAAATAGAAAGGGAAAGAAAGACGAGAATATTACTCCTTCAGTTCCTTTAGCCTCTTCTTTATCTCCTCCAGTCTCCTTTTTATGTACTCCTTTTCCTCCTCCAGCATCTTTATCTCATCCTCTTTGCTT
>QNAT01000324.1 GCA_003641555.1 Thermotoga sp. | reverse complement strand
CTCCCGTCCCTACGGTTATGGGTATGTATGGTGTAAGATGAAAATTGTCCTGTTGGGGTTTTGACTTTAAGCAGGCATTACGAAATTTGCGTTAAGGAATTCGAGGAAAAATGCGTTAAGAAAATGATACTGCTGATTTGAATGCTGAATTGAAAGACAAAAGAAATGAACATAATGCTGAGTTGACATTTTATCTCTCCCCTTCTGTACAGAAGGGGAGAGATAATTATACTATTTATTGCTTATTCCATGTTCGACTATTTTCTTTATAAATGATTTTTCTACTTTGCTTGTGCCTTGAGGAATAAGCCATCTCATAAGTATAGAAGAAAGTATATCTACAAAATAGGCTGTTAATGTCTTTGGAGGGACATCGTCTCTTATTTCATGTTTCTCCTGTGCTTCTTCTACGATCATCCTTAACTTGTTCATAAAATCTTCTTTTCCCGAATTGACCTGGGCACGTATTTTATCCTTCAAAGATTGGATAGATATTCTATCACCATGCAACAATTCAAAAGATGCTTTTCGTTGCTGGGCAAATTCTATGTATGCCTCTATAACACCAGAGATCTTATGAGGTGTATTTTCCTCCTTGTTACTAAAGATTGTCTTTTCTAATGCCTTTAAGGCATTATTCCATGCAGCGAGAAACAGGTCTTCTTTACCAGAAAAGTAATAATATATCATAGTCTTTTGAACACGAGCCTCATGTGCTATATCATTCACTGAAACTCTGTTATAACCTTTTTCAGAAAACAGCTTCACCGCTGCATCTATTATCATCTGTCTGGTGTTCATTCTCATATCGATCATCTCCAGCGATTCTATCGCAAAAGGCAATAAAGTTAGACTCGCTCTTTTTGTTTTATCTTTTCGTCTCTTTCTTTTTGTCTTATCTTTCTTGTCTCGTAGCTATACCAACCATGTTGTACAGGATATTTTTCAGCATAGCCTTCGTTATACCAGACCTTGTCTGATAATCGTTTCCACTCTGCTGCCATTTTATCGAGTTCAGGAGCAAGTTTTGTGGTTATGTTCTCTGCGCCTTCATGTGTTGGTTTTGCACCGAATTTTTTGTTTATGTTTCTCAAGATCTGGGGATGATCTATGATCATGCAGGGTCTTAAGAGATTGTTATCATATGGAACCATCTTCTTTATGGCTTCAAAGTAAGGACTTTTGAGTATCTCTATGAGACGCTTTTCTCTTATACTGTCTACAGCGAAATGCTGAAATACACAAGGTTCTGCCATTCCTTTTGCATTTATATGCAAGTACTTAGCACCACCAGCCATGCATCCATTGACCAACATACCGTGATTCCAGAAATCGGCTACCGTTGAGAATCTACCACTGAGCCTAACTTCTTCAACCTTTCTGAATCTTTCCAGTCTTTGTTGAGGGGTGGGTGCAAGCTTCATGTCTGGCCCCAAACCTATCGGAATGTATTGAAATACCCATGCATAACCGACACCGTAACTCTCCAGCATATCCCAGAATTCATCCTTCATCAGCGTTTCATGATTTAACCTCGTTGACGTTATAGATGCACCGTAGATCAAGCCTTCTTCTGCCATATACTCCCAGGCCTGGGTAACTTTTTTGTAAACTCCCTTACCACGCCGCCAATCGGTTTCCTTCTCAAAACCTTCAACGCTCAATGCAGGAGTTGCATTACCCAGTTCTGCAAGTCTTTTAGCCATATCCTTGTCTATGAATGTCCCATTGCTGTATATCAAGAAGTAACTATCATTGAATTCCTCCAATATATCCAGAAGATGTGGCCAGAAGAAAGGTTCTCCTCCACTTATAACGAAGAAGTACATTCCGAGTTCATTTGCTTGCTTTATGATGTCTTCGACTTCTTCTTTAGAAAGATGATACTTGTTCCCATATACACCGGCATAGCATCCGACACAGTGGAGATTACAGGCGTACGTTGGACTTATTACCATCAAGGCTGGGATCACAGTTTGGTATTCCTCAGAGGCAGCCTGTCTCTTATTTGCCCCTATAACGAATTCATTAAATATCAGATTATTCACCAGTTTTTTCAAGGGGACCTTGCCCATTCGCTGAAATGTCTTTTTGAAACCCTCTATCACAGGGTCCTTTTCCCTTGCCAATCTTTCCATTTTCTCTAAGCCGCTGTAAGAGGGCTCTTTTGTAAATTTCTTGAGCGTTCCGAAAAGACGGGCCATGTTATCCTCAGATGAATTTTTTACGACGTTGATTATGATCTTCGCCGCCTGTTTCATCGCAAAAGTTTTCATAGAATTCATATCCATTCTTTCCTCCTGGCTTTTAATACAGCCAGGTTTTAACACCTCCTTTTATAAATTGTACTCATTGGTATAATTTTATACCAACGAGTACAAAAAGTCAATAGGCCGAATTTGACAAGCACCATTATAATTTATACAATATTATGATTATTGCCATCTATTGATATAGATGACAATATGGATTTTGAAAATAGGAGGGAAAAGTATATCTAAAAGAGTTTCAATTCTACTGATCGTCTTTCTTCTCGTCCTTAGCCTTGCTCTTACGGCTAAAACAATTAACCTCACTATTTTGTATGTCAACGATACCCATGGGCATGCATGGCCGTTTAACGAATGGCATGATCCAGGAACTATTACATATAGAGATGTCTTGAAAGTTTTACCATTCGGTGATACAGTGGTACATATGAAGATGACCGGAGCAGAATTGATGAAAGTCCTTGACTATGCTGCAACGATTCTGGAAGACAGAGGTGCAAAATTGCAAACAGCAGGTTTAACGTG
>QNAT01000323.1 GCA_003641555.1 Thermotoga sp. | reverse complement strand
TATTTATACTTTTCCAATATCTCATCTAATTTATTCTCGGTAAGTTTCCCATAAACGGTATTATCTATCATTATGACTGGTGCCATACTGCAAGCGCCAAGGCATCTCACAGCATTTAAAGAAAATCTTCTATCTTTCGTTACACCTCCCACTTTTATCCTCAGCTTATTTTGCAATGCATCAAGTAAGATAGAACCACCTTTGACATAGCATGCCGTCCCCATACAAACCTTTATCTTATGTCTCCCTTTCGGTGTCATGGTGAAAAAAGAGTAAAATGTAACAACACCGTAGACATCAGAAAGTGGTACATGTAAACGTTCCGCCACATGCATCTGTACTTCTGCTGGCAGATAACCGAATATCTCTTGTGCCTTGTGAAGCACCATTATCAACATACCTTTCTTCCCTTTAATCTCTTCGATGTACTCATCCAACCTTGTATACTTTTCTTCTGCAAGAGTTTCAACCACCATGCTCTTCACCTCCATTATGTTTCACATTACTTTCCAATCTTTCAATATATTCTTTTAATATAGAATACATTTTGACACTTGAAAGTTTTTGTACTCCCAAAGTTTTCTTTATTTTACAGGTATCTAAAATATATTTTTTTTCAGCATATTTTCTTATTATCCTCCAGTGTAAGGCACTATCGCAGATTATCAACGACAAAAACGCCCCTCCGAGGGCACCAACTGGGGGACAATCGATACTGTCCATCTTGAATAAAGCCTTTACCCTTGTTCCCTTATTTGGGTGTGAAACCAACTCTACATACCCACCGCTTCTCTCTGCATTCGCTTTCAGAAGGGATAATCCTAAACCAACATGTCTTATCTTCTTATCTCTTGTAGTTACAAACGGATCAAATACTCTTTTACACATCTTTTCATCCATCCCCATCCCATTATCCCTTATCTCAAACTCAAAATATTTTTCCTTCGGAGATTCATTTACCAGAATTTCTATCTCGTTTGCCCTGGCTTTTACAGAATTCTGAGCAATATCCATAATGTGCTGTGATATATCTCTCATAATAGTTCTATTCTTCTTCCATCCTTTCTGTTCAATGCCAAAACGAATTCATCATAACTCCGTTCTTTCATGTAAAATCTCATTCTTGGTCTTACTATAGATTCGAGTAAATGAGCATCGGAAGAAATGAAAACTCGATCACAACCATCTTGTTTTGCCTTTTCGAGTTCTGTGCGATCTCTTATTTCACAACCTGATACCCTTACGTCTTTTGGTAAGAAACCCAATTGTCTGATCACACCAAAAGTTCTGTAGATATGTGCAAAAATACATACTCCATCGTGCTGCTTTACCAACTCGATTGCCTTACTCAGGGAAAGAGATATTGAGTTCATAAGAGCAATATCCTCTATTGCCGTGAATTCATCATTTTCATCACAATAGAGTTGATATCCAAATTCTTCGGGGATATTCTTTATTTGTGGTAAATATACATCTCCCAAAGATTTAGAAAACATAATGGCGATAGAAGCACTGGAGAAATATGCTAATATATGAACCTCTTCTATCGTCTGAATCTCTATACCCGGAATCAGAAATACCCCGTATTTAGATAGAACCTTTTCAAAAACCTCAACATTACCAGCAGTATTGTGATCTGTTATCGCCAGGACATCTATTCCCATTTCATTTGCCCTTCTGGCTATTTGGTTCGGCAACATCATTATATCTCCACAGGGAGATAAACAAGAATGAACATGCAGATCTGCAGTAAAAGGAAAAAGTGAGACCATTTTTACCTTATACCTATTTTGCAGATCTCACAGGATATCTCAAACGGATTCTTTCCAGTTCGTGCCACTGTGATCTGCTCTTTTTTGGCTTTATTCAACATATCTTCAGGGACTTCATGTCCATTGCACAATATTATCATTCTTATGCCCACTACAGTTGCAACTGCGATAATGTTAACATGCGTTTGAACTGTTATCCATACAGTATCTGCTTGTGCTTTCCCCATCACTTCACTCAAAAGATCACATGTATATCCATTTTTCACTTCAGCATCTAAATCCCCTTCAGATAGCACTGCCAATTTTAATCTTTCTAATATGTCTCTTACTTTCATAAGATCACCCTCTTTTTATAAAAGTGAGTTCAACAGTAGTTCCCTTTCCTTTGCTCGATATAAGTATCATCTTATCAGAATATCTTTTCATATTAGACAATCCCATTCCTGCTCCAAAACCCAATTCTCTAATTTGATCTGAAGCCGTCGAATATCCTTCTTGCATTGCTTTGTTGACATCTTCAATCCCTTTTCCTTTATCCCAAATTCTAACTATGATCCTGTTCTCGTTTAAAAAGGCATCTATTCTCCCATCAACACCACTATGTATTATGACATTGACCTCTGCTTCGTAAGTTGCTATACTCACCCGCCTGCAGATTTTCTCGGAATAACCTCTATCAAGAAGGAACTTCTTCAACTTCAAAGCACCTAATCCGGCATCGTTTACGTTTAAACTGTTGATTTCATAGAAAAATTTTGCTTCCTTTGAGGCAATTTTTCTCTGTGTAGGTAAAAGAATGGAATACGTTGATTCCTCTAACAGTTCATTTCTCCTTGTATCTCTTATATAAAGGGCACCAAGTTTCCGCAGCATTGCTATGAGTATATCTTCTTTGGTTATAACACCTATTACCCTATGCTTTTTATCGATCACAGGGAATCTCCCGTATCCGTATCTCTCGAAATCAGAAAGGACCTTTTCTATCCCATCCTTCTGGTGAAAATAACGCACATCTTTACTCATTCTATTGACAAGCTTGTCATCTAT
>QNAT01000322.1 GCA_003641555.1 Thermotoga sp. | reverse complement strand
TTCGTGGCAGAAAGGTGAAGTCAGGATAAGATATCCCGCTACGGTCAACAAAAAATATCCAGGATATGTGGTAGGCATGGGTATAGGAAGTGCCAACGATGAGGAATTGGCGATGAAAGAGGCGAGGAGAGAGGCTACCGATGAACTTGCCAGTCAATTGATTTCCACTGTGAGGAGCAAATGGGTGGAAGAAACAAAACAAATAGATTCCTCCATCAGTAGATATGTGAGTTCTCTATCTGCTGTGGAGACGAATGTCATCGTGGAACACGCATACATTCTCGATCGCAAGATATCTGAAGAAGGTAACCTCTATCGAGTCACAATAGTCTGCGGAATGAAAGAGGAAGAATTCAACGATTACTTCAAGAATAGGAAAAAGGAAAGAGAAGAGGAACTGAAAGAGATAAGACAAGGATTCGATAAGGTGAAGAGCAAAGGTTATTCCGTAACGATCGTACCCATCGAAGCAGAGCAAAATCCCATCGCAACAGTGGTTTCCAGACAGATAGAGAGTGATCTGGCGATATTCGGTCTTCGAAGAAAGACGAACTCATCTTTTAACGTTCGTGCAAAGGTGAAAGCCAATATGTCAGTTTACGAAAAAGCACAGATGGCAACGGGTGAAGTACTGTCAAAACTCTATGAATTGACCCTATTCCTGAACGGTGTTGAGGTAGAGGTAAATGGCGAACCTTTGCTCTTCGAGTTGCAGTACAAAAAGACTGTGTTCTACGATAAAAAAGATGATTTCATGGATAGTCTCTCCACTCTATCGAAAGAACTGAGTGGTGAGTTGATGAAAGATATCGGTGAACGATTGTATCGATCATCTATGTAAAACTCAGGAGGTGTAGATCGTGAAAAAAGGTTTAGTATTGATATCGATGATCGTTGTGTTAATTTTGATCCTGGCTGGATGTGCGGGACAGCCATCCTGGTTAGACAATCACGGAAGTGGATTACCAAACGGCGGTAGTAAGTACTTTGTAGGCATTGGAAAAGGGCAGAGCAAGGATATAATGCTCGCTCGTCAACAAGCGGAAATCAACGCAGAAAGTGAGATAAGTCAGGAGATCGAAACGTCTGTGAGGACGATGTTCCAGGAATACGCAAGGCAGGCGAACATAGCCCCAGCCACGTTGAACAGTAAAGGTGCAAAGACAGTAGTAGACAAGGTTACGCGTTCGGTAAAAGAACTCATAACGAATGTATATCTCGGCGATGTTCGCTTCGATAGGTACTACACGAAATATGGAGAGGATGGCTTCATAACGGTCTATGCAAGGGCTATTGTACCGAAGGATTTTCTCAACAAGATAGCGGTAAAGAAATCATTAGAAGAAGGGGAGAAAGTATTAGAGGAAGAGTTGAAGAATCTGGATAAAGCTGTTAATAAGTAAATGAAAAAGGTATCTCGATACCTCTTTTTGATCTTAATAATACCCGTGATCTTTTTTCTCTCATCGTGTACCATAAGGTGGGGTGAGAGAAGAGAAGGGGTTGTGAAAGAAGGACCAGAATATTATTATGGAATGGGCGAGGCGAGCGAGCGTGAAAAGGCTCGGAGCCTTGCCCTTGCCGATCTCTCACAAAAAATATCTTCTGGTGTTTCCACAAAATATCTGGAAAATATAGTTCAAATAAACGATGAAAAATTAAAAAAATATGTCCAGAAGAAGATCGAAGTTGACTCCAGGATAGATATTCCAGGTTCAGAATTCCTTTCAGAAGAAGATGAGAGCCTTCTACCTTTTCTCTATCATCGGTATTGTGTGATATACCGTATAAAGAGAGCGATTGTTGAAAAGCAAAAAGATATATTCCCCATTGCTGCACGACTATTGAGAAGAGAATGCCTTAAGGGAAAAAAGATAAATGTCATTTATAACAGCGAAAAGCAGGTCGTGAACGTTTCATCTAACGCCTTTTCCACCAAAGATAAGACCCCAGAAGAAGTGGCTTCTGAGATAATAGATGTCATTGGTGATCAACTCCTGCTTTCATCTGTATTTGCTTATGAAATAGCCGATATTCCTGATGGTATATTTCCATGGTTTCTCAACGATTATCTGAAGAGTTTCGTAGCCGGTAAAAAATACGATTATGTTATCCTCGATTCCAGCAATGATATAAAAGAATTCTTTAACACGAATACGAAGGATATCTTACTCGTTTTTTTAGAAGACGCAAAAGATAAAATCCATAATGAGTTATCTTCCGATCTGGAGAAGAGTTCTTCTTTCGAAACACCGTTTTCATATGATTACTACAAATTCAAATTCAATTATCGCTATTTCGAGTACAACGGGAAAGGTGAATTTGCAACGTATGAACATATCTGGGAAAAAGCAAATGAAGGAAATATTTGTAGATACAAAGTACTTTATGATTCTCTTAACAAAATCAATTTTTTTGCTACTCATCTAAAAGAAATATGGCTGCAAAGATGTGACGAAGTTCAGCATCTGATCGGCACACTCCATGATCACGGCAACAAACATCGATGGTGGCATTACGAACAGGCGAAGGCAAAACTCGAGTCTCAAGACTTTCAGATCGGGGCATCTGATTACAGAGATGAATACGAAAAGATATGTAAAAAATATAGCCCAACATTGGATAGTTATGAAACGTTGTTGAAGAGAGCCGGGAGTGAGATGATCTCTCGCAATTTGTACAGTGCCAGGAGAGATTGGAAGAAAGCTCTGGAACTCACAGGTGAAGCAAGTGAGATAAGGGCTATCGAGAAAAAAATAGATGAATGCGAGGATAAACTCAAGGATTTCGAGAAGTTGTATTGGGATACGGTGAAGGAA
>QNAT01000321.1 GCA_003641555.1 Thermotoga sp. | reverse complement strand
TTTCAATCTCTTTTGCATCACTACGAGATGCAGTGGTTTATCTTACAAAAGATAAGTATCAAGATGCACTCTCTATTTTAGATAATGAACCCGCTGGCGAACACAGGAATATCTTGCTGAATATTGCTTTAATGCTTTACGAACGAGACCTCCTATCGAAGGAGGTCAAAGGAGCAGATGCCTTTCTCAGCTCAGATTACATGATCAATGGTATCAGTGAGATCAAAAATGGTCTCATACGTTTGTCAGAGAATATAAGTGATGAAGGAAATTGGAAAACGTTCTCCCGAACTTTGAATAGAATAGGCAATGATTTTAAGATTACCAGGGCGAAGGCCCTTATACACGCTATCGAGATGGATGATGCCACTTCGGTAGAAAGATACATAGGTATCAAAAAATCAGATATATCAGCACATTACAAGAATATTCCTCCTTTAGACTACGATGAAAAACCCTTTGAGAAATATGCAGATCTTTATAAGACTTACGGCAATTCAGAAAAAGGGAGAGAATATTTGAAGAGTGCCTTTAAGATATATCTACCTCTGTTAGAAAAAAAAAGAATAGAAAACCTTTCTAATTTAGTTAGTAGTGTACCTAACTCTGGATATATATTAGATGCTATCCTGAGTATAATATTCATATTCTTTTTGATCAAAGGGTTGATCAAAGGATTTACGAGAGAATTAGTAGGATTGATAAGCCTTGTTGTATCCGTTGTGGTCGCTGTAAAGTTTTATCAGTCTCTTACTACTTACATCTTCAAGAATCCCGCTACCTGGCATTATGTTCTTTCTTTCATCATAATATTTATCATAGTCGAAGTTATTTTCATTATCGTATCCAAACTCCTGAGGAGGTTCTTGAAGATTATAGGATTGAGATGGTTCGACAGGTTAATAGGAGGGGGTATAGGTATCATCGAGGGATTAATAATATGTCAGGTAATAATTCTCTTACTATCTATTCTCTCTATATCACCTTCGATAGCGGATATGATGAATTCATCTATATTAGTTCCCTATGTTAAAATGTCAATGGGTGCTCTTGTGAACATAGTCCCTTCAAACTGGAAAGCATATCTCAGCATAATAAGTTAATGAGAAAGGAGTAATTAAAATGTTACAAGTAGAGGAAAAAAACGGATTTTCAGTGGTAAAAGTAGAAGGCGAGGTGGATCTATTCAATTCTCAAGATCTCAAAAGTGATGTTGAGAATCTAATAAATGCTGGAAAGGTAAAATTGATCTTAGATATGGCAAAAGTCTCCTATATCGATAGCTCTGGCCTGGGAATCCTGGTTGGGATAAACAAGAGGGCAAGAATGAGGGGTGGATTCTTGAGATTGGCAGCATTGCCCCAGGATATAAAACACCTATTTGAGATGACGAAACTCGATAAGATCTTTGACATTTATCCCAGCGTTGAGAGAGCAACTATATGAAGATAGTAATAGGATCAGATCATGCTGGTTATGCTTTGAAGGAGAAAATAATTCCTTATCTCACTGGAGAAGGTTACGAACCCATAGATGTAGGAACTTATTCAACAAAAAGCGTTGATTATCCTGAAATAGCTGCAAAAATCGCAAAGGCAATAATAAAGGATGGAATTAGATACGGTATAGGAATATGTGGTACGGGTCTGGGTATGGATATGGCATTGAATAAGTATAAGGGTATAAGAGCAGCTCTTTGTCTATATCCATATATGGCACAGATGTCTAAACTCGACAACGATGCGAATGTCCTCGTACTCGCTGAAAGACTTATGGGAGTGGAATTATCATTCCAGATCGTTACCACTTTTCTTAATACCAAATTCTCTGGTCTGGAGAGGCATGCAAGAAGGGTGAAAAAAATCGGTGAGTTATCCATTTGATTTAGTCGTTCTCGATCTGGATGGTACCTTGTTAAGCAGCAATAAAGACATAACAGAAGTAAATCTAAAGGTTATAAGACAATTATTGGATATGGGCTTATGGGTAACCATTTCTACTGGCAGAGCATACTCTTCTGCAAAACAATATTTTAACCATCTATCGTTCGAGATCCCTATAATTCTTCAGAATGGGGCTTTGATATATGTTCCAAGCACAGGAAAGGTGATAAGAAAAATAGCCTTGAACGGAAAACTTGCTAAATCCATAGTTTATGAGATCAGGAAACGAGGTAATAGATATTTCGTTTTTACAGATTTTTTCAAAGAACCGGACATGTTCACAAGTATAGAACCTTATGGAACACCGTTTGATCCGTATGTTCGCATGAATGAAAGAAGGATAGCAAGGGTAAAGAATGTAGAAGAGTATATAGGAGAAGAAGTTGCAGAAGTGCAAATCACATGCAGTAAAGAGGAAGTTAAGGAAATAATCGAAAGGATCTATAATTATTCTCAGGCATTCAGTCCCATAATAAGTTCTGAGATAGATGGCATGACCTTCCTGGAGATCTTCGGACCGAATTGTTCCAAGTCAAATGCTCTGGGATATTTACAGAGAAATTTGAACATACCAATGGAAAGGATAATGTTTATAGGAGACAATTACAACGATATGGATATTATGGATACTGTAGGGTTAAGTGTATCCATGAAAAATGCCCCGGAGGAGGTAAAAAGACATGCCGATTTCGTTACCCTCAGCAATGATGAGGATGGAGTTGCATACGCTATCAAAAAGATCTTCAAGATATAGTAATGTAAAGCGATTTAACAAATGAGGGCCTTTTTATAATTAGACTTTTGATGTGGTGATGAAATATGGAGAAAAGATTGGAAATAGCAAAGAACATAATTATGGAGGAAAGCGCGAAAAAGGGTT
>QNAT01000320.1 GCA_003641555.1 Thermotoga sp. | reverse complement strand
ACTGTGTAAAATCAAGAATTTTCCCATTATCTCTTCAAGATGTTTTTCTTCGAGGAAAGTCTGCACTCCCAATTTTTCTATGAATAAATTTCGTAAATCAACTTCTAGTATGGGAATGCTTTTTGCTGAAGTATCATCAAATTTCAGTAGTATCCACTTAAATCCATCAGTAGCAATGCCATAATTTGTTTTAGATGCCCTAGATAACAACCACCCTTCTACTTGTCTAACACCATGCTTTTTACTGTATAAGTCTGTGTTAATTGGTTCTGCTTCTACATAAAATATCGGCTTGTTCTTTCCTTTTGGTCTTATTATATAATCTGGTTTATTCTTTCCATCTGGCACAGACACAACAGTTTCTGATACTTTTTCATAACCTAAAAACTCGAATAGGGGCTCTATTATGGACTCTTTGGCAAATTCCTCGGGTAACTGCTCATCTTTTAAATCGATAGAACCATATGAAGAATGATTTAATATCACATCCTGTAACCTCCCGAAATTTTTAAATCTGTTTTTTAAGTTCAAATGATATATTTCATCAATTTTTTCACGAAACTTCTTTTTATCGTTTTCATCGATAGTAATGGTGGGAAGAAGGGCTTGAAGCATACAAAGTTATATCATTGTCTTGTTTAAAAGTTTTGGAATGTTTTTCCTTTGTTATAAAAGTAAGAGTTTTTATCATCTTTATCGGGGAATACAATAAGGGGATGAAGGAGGGAGGAAGAAAAATAACCTTCCTTTCTAAACGTCACTCCAGCCGCATATGTCTGCAAAAGGGCACTTTTATCAGGGTATGCCGAAGAAAAAGATATGTTTCGGTCACTGGGGTGGCTTACAAGACATTTCTTGCCTCTTTTAAGGTAGATTAATAGAAGAAAGATAAGAAAAAGAGAAAGAAGAATTAGATATTTAATATCCACACCGTTTGCTCATCGGTTGCAGTATCACTAATTCTACTTTTTTCTCTTCATCCAGAGTACGATACCCATAGCCACAAGCAGTGCCACCATTTCAAAGCCTGGAATGCCTCCACCCTCCTCCCCTCCTACCATAATTTTAGACGTAAAACTATCAGAATAGCCGTCATTATCAGTAACGGTCAAATTGACTAAATATTCTCCTCTCTCTGAATAAGCATGAGATGGGTTTTTATTACTCGATGTGGTTCCATCTCCAAATTCCCAATACCAAGAATGTATACTTCCATCGGTATCATAGGAATTATCGGTAAACTCAATGACTTCATTCGGTTTCGGGGATATTGGTTCAAAGCTAAAATTTGCTACAGGTGGGGAAGGAGAGATATATGATATAGTTATTTGCTTTGTAACACTATCACTTGCTCCATCGTCATCTGTTACTGTTAGAGTGACAGTGTAGGTTCCATCATTTGTATATTTATGAATCGGATTTCGTTGGTTAGAACTATAACCATCCCCAAATTCCCAATTCCATAAGGAAACAAATCCATCATCATCAGAGGACTTATCAGTGAACTGTATGGAATCGGAAGTATCAGGATCGGGCGGATAAAAACCAAAATCTGCGTTAGGTGGGCGGTTGGAAATGTATATGTAAGAGGTGCTCGAATCGGTTGCTCCATCGTCATCTGTTACTGTTAGAGTGACAGTGTAGGTTCCATCATCAGAATACCGATGTGTGGGATTGCGTTGGCTGGAGGTATGACCATCCCCAAAGTTCCATTGCCAACTAATGATAGTTCCATCAGGGTCATCAGAAAGATCCGTGAACTGAACTAAAGCATCAGTAGATGGTTTGATTGGACTATAGTTGAACTTTGGCACAGGTTTTCTATTGAGCACATGCACTGTGCAGGTGTCGGTATCACTTTCTCCGAGATTATCAGTAACTCGGAGAGTAACAACATAACTGCCAGGTTCTGGATAGTAGTGACTAATTTTCTTTCCTTCCTCATCATAGATGCCATCACCGTTCAGATCCCATTCAAAGGTTTGCAATAAAGAGCCTGAGGAAGTAGAGGCATCGAAGTTGACGAGTTCATTAGTGTAAACAGTTTTATCTGATCCTGCATCTGCATCTGGGGCATCATAGTTGTCCTTTACTCCGAAATAAACGGCAGCATCTCTCTCAGCTTTAGTGGTACTATTATCAGGGGGCAATTCACCGCTTGTCATAAAGCAGGTGTATCCTTGAAGAAAAACAGATACCCACATAGTTTCGTCACCCCATAAGGAATTATTTTTTAGACTATAATATCCTACATATACAGCTCCACGCCTCCATGAGGTGTCGTCGCCTACTCCCCCACCTACAAAACCGCTGATATCCGCCAAATCATCATCCCCAGCGAATGGATCTTTCTCCATCAATTTAATCTCAAATTTAATTTGGGTTATATCCACTGTAAAATTATGGGTTCGGTTCACTAATAGGTAGTCATGGTTATCTTCGCAATCTCTTGTTATATTATGCCACTCCCCATCGTAAACAGATAAATCATAATACCAGTCAGCTTCACCTTGCAAACCCCCCTCAAAATCATCATCTATTTTATAGATTGAATAAATATTTATAGACAATGTTGGTATATTACCAGTACCTCTACACTCAGATGGAAGCATTACAAAAAGCATTGATAAAGTCAGAATAAACACTACTAATGTTATTCCTTTCTCATTCATTTTATTCCCCAATTTATAATGGTTTTATGTATAATGCTGTGTGGCATGATTCCAAGAAAAGCACATAGCTCCTGCTAATAGATGATTGAAATTCTTCTATAAATCCTTCAATTTTTGATACGACCAGAATTTCAATCCGGCTTCGTGATACATATT
>QNAT01000319.1 GCA_003641555.1 Thermotoga sp. | reverse complement strand
GTGAGTATTTTTAGATAATTTGCGAACCCTACAAATTTTGGCTCCGGACCGGTCATAAGGTATAATTTATGAAAACTTAGATATATTATATAAAACAGAGGATAAGCTCCTAGTATTAAAAGAATCAACAGCGTTGGCAGAATAAAATAAAAAGCAACTCTTTTTCTCCTTTTTTCCATTTGACCCGAATCACCACCTTGAAAGATATTCACTTAAACAACGTAAGGGGAGAGAAATCTCCCCCCTTACATGGAGCTTATTCAAGCTCTGCTTTTATTTCTTCTATGCCATTAGTTATCAATTCATATGCAGTTTCAATGTCAATTTTATCTTCAAGAAGCTGACTCAGGTAATTTGTAAATACATTCTCCATTTCTACTCTACCTGGTATAGTCTTCATAGGTTTTCCGTAAAGGGATGTCATTTCTACAAAATCATCAATTATTCTTTCGTTACCTTTTGCAGCGTTGGCTAAAGGATACATTTCAGCTGCAAGACTTCCGACATATTCAGCGGAAACATCTTTTCGCGCGGGAATATTGATGAATGAACTATAGAGACCTCCCCACTCTTTGGAGACTATAAGTGTAAGAACATCCCAAGCAATATCTTTGTTCTTAGATTTACTGAACATTGCCCATCCAGCATTCGCTACAGGAACCCAGGGATTTTCAGCTGATGGACCTTTAGGGAATGGAATCGCTCTTGTTTTAGCGATAACTTCGGGGTTGATGGGATAAACATTCCCCGTAAAGAAACTACCGGTAATCATCATGGCAGCTTTCCCCATTGCATATGATTGAAATGCTTCCTTTAGGGTCATGGTAATGGTACCAGTAGGCATGTATGGTTGAAGTTTTTTTATCAATTCTAGAACTTCTATGAATTTATCTTTATTTTGAGCGGCTTCATCCAAACTGAAGTTATTGCTGTATCCCATTATGTACGCTTGCCTCCAGGCGTGTCTATGTGCACCAGCTGCATAGGCAATTCCGTATTGATCAATGGTTCCGTCTCCATCTTTATCAACTGTTAATTCCTTTGCTACTTTTACAAGATCATCCCATGTTTTAATATCTGAGGGTTGATAACCAGCTTCTTCAAGAAGATCAGTTCTTACTAATAATCCATAGGATATTCCAACTGTAGGCAAAGTGTATATCTTGCCATCATAAGTTGAAAATTCAATGAGACTATTAATGAATACACCCTTTGAAACAGTATTTTTTGGCTTTTTTTCAAGATAAGAATTTAGAGGTTCAAGAGCACCCATTTTTGCTAAAGTTAGATAATCTTGTTGCATAACAAGATCTGGTACATTACCTGCCATGATCATAGTTATTAATTTTTTCTCCAAATCCCCCCATCCAATGTAAAGAATTTCTGTTTTCACATTTGGGTACTTTTGTTCGATACCAGCTATAAGTTCCTTTGAAAACTGTACTTCTGTTTCAGATGTGCCTGGAAAGACTATTCGAACTACTTCTTTTCCAAGCAATAGAGTTGTAGCAAAAACCATTAGAAGCAACACAATAAAAGCTACTTTAAACCATTTCATATTCCAACACCTCCCCAAGTGAAATGAAAGCGTTTTCATATTTCAATAAGCTTTTTCTTCAGCCTCTTTCTGGCGTTATTCATGATGGATAAAAGCTCTTCTGAATTATATTGTTTCATCCACACTTTGAATCCCGATATGCTCATTGCTGCTATTGTTTCGCCTTTTGAATTTTCAATGGGTACTGCATAACAAAGAACTTCTTCTTCACTTTCGCCATTGTCAACTGCATAACATCTCGTTTTTATTTCCCTTAATTCGTCTATTAACTTGTCTAAAGTGCATATTGTTGTTTTGGTGTATTTAACGAATTCAAAGTCCTTAAAAGCCTCTCGAACGAGTTCTTCTGGTTTTGATGCAAGGAGCATCTTACCTAATGCGGTGCAATAAGATGGGGCCATCTTGCCAATGGGAGTTTTCATAGTCAATGCTTTAGAACCGAGAATTGTTTGAAGATAGACAATATTTTTCATGTCTTCAGAGAGTATAGCAATATGAACTGTCTCTCCCGTTTTTTCGCTCACTTCTTTAATCTCGTTGCTGATTATTTTCATGGTTTCATTACTATCTAACCAATCAACTTTAATTGTTAATAAATTCTCGCCTATCACATATTTATCGTTTCCAATTTCCTTGATAGCATGAACAAACTTGAGAGTCTTTAAATACCTGTTCAATGTAGATGGAGGAAAATTCGTTTCTTGCCTTATATCTTTAAAAGTTGCACTTCCTTTTGAAGATATAAATTCTATGATTTTAAAAGCTCTTACAATACTTCCAATTATTTCCTTGGAATTGTCTGCCAAAGTTTTCACCTCAACTTGTTCCACATTGCGGAACATAATCCGTATTTCGGGACGAATAATTCTACACCATCAAATGAAGTCTTAGCAAAAACGAAATATGAAGAGATAGGAAGGAAGGAGAAGATTTTTGCAAGTAATTAAAAATAACGTCTGTTTACCAACAAGGGCAAAAAAATATGGGGAATTGACTGAGCAGAAAAGGGTGTATAACATTTTTTGTGTAAACTGTATAAAGTCAATAGCTTATTGGTTCTTCCGAAAAAGTTATGAACTAAAGCCTAAGCACCTTCAGCCTCAGCAATTCAAACAAGTGTCAACATCGACCAAAAATGCATAAAAACATCGAACAAAATTGCGTAGATTCATCGATCAGATTTGCGTAGTTTGCCGCTTCTATCGATCGCCATCTGTATACCAGCAAGCCCCGTCTTCTGTTTTTCTTTCAGTCTGTAGCTTTTTCCACGGATGTTAACTAT
>QNAT01000318.1 GCA_003641555.1 Thermotoga sp. | reverse complement strand
ATCATAATATACAATGGGACAATAGTAACCTGGGTTGGGATCATCATTGAAGCAATATATATCGAAAATAAAAATTTATTACCAGGGAATTGCTTTTTCGCCAGAGAATAACCTGCCATAGCACAAAAGAATATTTGAACAACGGTCACCGTCCCTGCTACTATAATACTGTTAAGTGTCCAACGAAATATATCACGTCTTTCGAATAACTCTTGAAAGTTACCAAACGTTGGATGCCTGGGGATAAATTCAGGAGGAACTTTAAATGCTAAAGTTGGTTGTTGTATAGCAGTAATTACCATCCAATATAAGGGCAAAAATGCCATAATTCCCAGTGTACTTAAAATAACTATAGAAATTATTTTTTTGATTTTAGACTTTACTTTAACGCTACGAGTAAAGTTCATTTTCACCTCCTAATATTCTACGCTGGAACCAAGCCATTTAAATTGGATTAAAGCAAGACAAACAAGTATGGCAAATATGATCATAGATTGAGCGCATGCAAGGCCAAGATCATAATTCTTGAAAGCTGTTTCATATACTAAATAAGAGGTTGTCATTGTTGAAAATTCTGGTCCTCCTTTGGTCATTACATAGATATTCGAAAAAGTTTGGAAATTGGCTATTGTTCCTATTACCAGGCTATAAAGAATTGTTGGTTTCAATAATGGTATTGTAATCTTTCTGAAAATTTGCCATGAACTGGCACCTTCCAACTTAGCGGATTCAAAGTAATACTCCGGTATTGAGGACATAGCAGCAGATAAAAGGACAATCGTCGAGCCTCCTCCCATTATTACTTGTACTGCAACAAGTGAAGGTAAAGCCGTCATTTTGTTGCCTAACCATATGATAGGTTTAAGTCCTAATTGTTTCATCATGTGATTTAAAAGTCCAAAACTGGGGTTGAACACCCAAAGCCATATCATAGCGATGATGACAGAAGAAGTGACATGAGGAAGATAAAAAATTGCTTTATAAAAAGTTCGTATGCTTTTTCTGAAAGGGTATATAAGAGCTGTGATGAGAAGGGCTTTCCCGAGCCACAAAGGAACAACACCGAAAGTATAAAGAAAAGTATTTGCCAATGCTTTCTTAAAAAGCCAATCTCCAAAGAGGAATTTATAATTTCCAAGGCCAATAAAATTCTTCGAGAAAAAGTTGTAATCAAATAAGCTAAGATGCATTCCATAGACAACAGGAATTAAGAAGAAAATAACAAATAAAGTAAAATGAGGAAGGATAAAAAAATAACCCCAGTGATATTTCCATAAATTTCTAAGATGAGTCACTTCTCTCGCTCCTTTATCAGAATCAGGCCGGCAACAAAGGCCGCCGGTCTGATAGGAACATTCGATTAATATGGTCTATTTTTTGTGTGATTTTAAAATATTGTTTGCCTCTCTCGCAAAATCATCAAGAGCCTGCTGAGGTGTCTTCGTTTCAGCAAATGCAGCTTCAAATGCGGCAATAAGATATTTCTTAATCTGCGAATACGGAAACTCTTTAGAACCAAAGAATTGCATACCGTATTTATGAAGTATTGTTGCATATTTCTTTACCTGGGCATTCATGTATGGATCATCCTCAAATAGGTTTTCATTTACTGACTTTCTGGCAGTAAGATATTTCAATGTCTCGAGAAGAGCAGTGTTCTCTTTGTTTGTCAAAAATTTAACAAACTTCATAACCATCTCTTTCTTTGCAGGATCTTTTTGTTTAAATATTATGAATCCACTCGAGGTGGCATAGGCAACGGGTTTTTTGCCATCGAGGTGCGGGAATGGAACAAGTATTGGATAGAACATTTCTTTGATCTGCCCTTTACCTTCTTTCAGGTATCGGGTTATTCTTCCTATTTCATATGGTCCACCAAATCCTATACTAGTTCGATGGGAATGGAAATTGCCAATCACATCATAGACTCCCATTCCTTCAACTCCTCTTGGCATTACCTTGTATTTCTTAACGAGATCAACTAAAAACTGAAGTGCGTCAACTCCTTCTTTTGAGTTCAAAGTGATCTCCGTCTCATCTTCATTGGTAAGTTTGGCACCCCATGCATACAGGAAGTTGAGGATGTTGTACTCATGTTTAGCTCCGAGGCTAAGAGCATAGTGATCGATCTCTCCATCGCCATTGCTATCCCATGTCAATTTTTTGCATACCTCGAGAAATTCTTCCATAGTCCAACCATTTTTTTCGATCTTACGCCAATCGATGCCAGCTTTATCGAAATCCTGGTAGTAAAGAAGCATTGTAGCTCCCATACCATTTGTCCCAAAAGCCCATGGCCAGATGTAATGTTTACCATCTATAAATCCTTCTGCAAGTGTTTTGGGATAGTAATCGTTTAGATCTTCTTTGGTGAGATATTCATCAATTGGTTCCAAAAGTCCTGCCTTTACCCATCTGACATCCCAAACTGGACCCTTGAATACATCTGGTTGCGTATGCGTAGCTATGCTAGCTGCGAGTTTTTGAGAAAATACTTTGTTACTGACAACAATGTAATTTACTTTTACATCAGGATGAAGTTTCATGAATTCTTCTGATATCCATTTTGGAAAATCTTCGCTTGTTGGAGCCTTGTCCCCTGGAAATCCTGGTGGAGCTATTCTCCAGGGATTGATCCACCATGTGATAGTCATCTTTTTGGCAAAGGTACTTCCTAAAAACAAAGTCGAGAGTAGTATTACTAACATAATGATGCTTACAAACTTTTTCATGTTTCCACCTCCGGTGTGAAAAATAAGTAATAAGGATTTGTATTCCTTATTTGAAACTACTTACTCAAGGCTTCCCTTATTTTACCATCGTGTAATCTCAGTAGTTCTTT
>QNAT01000317.1 GCA_003641555.1 Thermotoga sp. | reverse complement strand
TTCTTAGACTGGATTACCCTATCTCTTTCTTAAATGTAGATAACCTCGGTACCAAAGTTGTGTCGTCATCCATATAGTGTAAGATGAAATTGATCCACAAAAGACAATGTATCCTGTTGAGGTTTTGACTTTAAGTCGGCATTACGAAATTTGCATTAGCCGCGAGTTAACACGAAGTAAAGAAGATGTTGAATGATGTTATTTTCGTGGTAGTTTGTGGTTGAAATCGTTGTCTGCAAAATTAAATTGACTTTCCTACGGCAAATCCGCTATGAATGGCATCGATGATCTTACCAATATGGGTTGCATCGCCTAAAAGATAGGTTTCGTACTTTTCTCTGATTTTATTGAATAACGTGTGATCTGGTTTACTTCCAAAAGCAATTATGAAGTAGTTTGCGATGATACTCCTGCTATCACCATAGATCACTTCATTTTCCTTTATCTCTCTTACAGTAGCATTCGTAAAATATCTAACCTTCTTTTCTTTTAGCTCCTTCAAAAGATATCCTTTGCTTATAGGTTCCATTCCCAAAGCGATCTCTGGAAGCATTTCAAGGATCACTACATTATTACCCTTATCTGCAAGGTAAAGTGCTGTTTCACAGCCTACGAGCCCTCCTCCTCCAACGACAACATTCTTATTCTTAATATCAATCTCACCATTCAGCACCTTTCTAAAAGTTATCGTATTTTCGGAATCGATCCCTTTAATAGGGGGAATAAGACAGCGGGAACCATTTGCTAAGATCACAACATCAGGATTAATAAAGTCAATATCATCCTCACCGATCTCTCTTCCAGGATGAAGCCTTATATTCAGGCTCTTCAGCATATAATCATAATACTCTAAAAGCCAACTCAGTTTTTCTTTTCCAGGAGGTATAGTTGCAAGTCTCAATGCTCCACCAATTTGGGTCTCTTTTTCAAAAACTTCTACATTATGCCCTCTTTTTGCAAGAGTAACAGCGATTTCAAGACCAGCAGGACCTGCGCCAATGACTGCAACTTTCCTTTTCGAAATCGCAGGAGTGAGTATTTCATCCAACTCACTTTTACCGACCGAAGGATTTACTCCACAGCGAATTGCAGTCCCCTCCTCGTGTCTTGCCTTTATGCATTCACTGCAACCGATGCATCTCTTAATCTCTTTCTCTCTTCCAGTTTCAACTTTTATTGGCCAATCTGGATCAGCAATAAGTGTACGCCCGAGAGCAACGAGATCTGCTTTTTTGCTTTCAATGATTTTCTCTGCAACAGAGGGATTTCTGATCATTCCCACAGCAATAATGGGTATTTTCAAACCTCCTTTCTTCAGTGCTTCAGCGAGGTATGTTCTCCATGCCTCGGGATATTGCATCGGCTCAAGCCTTTTTTCTTTATCACCAAACCCAATATCCGCATGAACAGCAGCGTATCCTATCTCTTCGAACGCCTTTGCGATTCGCACGCCTTCATCCAGGTCAATTCCACCATCGATAAAATCTATCACTCCGAGGCGCGCAGTGACTGTAAAGTCTCTTCCGCAAAGTTCCTTTATTCGTCCCCAAATGAGTTCTGCAAAACGTACTCTGTTTCTCAAACTCCCACCAAATTCATCTGTTCTTTTATTTGTCAGCGGAGATAGGAATTGGTTAACGAGTAATCCATGTGCTGCTTCGATTTCAACACCATCAAACTGTGCCTTCTTAGCGCGAAGAGCAGATTGAGCAAAGATCTCCACGATTTGATAAATTTCATCTTTTGTGAGTTCCTTCGGCAATATATGATCTCCTCTGAGATCCACAACCGAAGGTGCGACAGGAATCTTGCCTTCGGAATGTTCCATATCTGAAAAAAGCCCTGGATGTGTAAGTTCCATAAATGCAAGAGAACCATAGCAATGGACCTCATACGAAACCATACTGAGACCAGGTATGAATCTATCATCATCAATTCTTGGTTGTGTTGCACCATGCCTTGCATCCGGATATTGTATGCACATATTCTCAAGCGTTACAACCGCAGCACCCCCTTTAGCCCTTCTTGCATAGTGATAAACAAATGCAGGGCATACCTCCCCATTCACCGATGCAAGGTTTGTTGAAATTGGTGGAAAAACAATTCTGTTACCTAAAATTAAGCTTCCAACTCTTAATTCTGAAAAAAGCGCCTTATATTTCATGATTTGCCTCCATTTATATGATTTATTCCAACGCGAATGATTTCTTCCACATGTGGATCAGTAATAGAATAACGAACGAACTTGCCAGTACGCACCGCTTTTACAAGCCCAGCATTTCTTAAAACCCTCATCTGTTGAGAAACAGCTGGTTGATTTAGATTGAGTGTTTTTGCGATTCTGTTCACACAGCATGCTTCTTTCTCTTTGAGCAAAAGTAAAATGATCTTTAGTCTCGTGGGGTCGGAAAAAACACTAAAGAATTCACCAAGTTTTGTCAGATCTCTCTCACTTAATTTCATATTGCCTCCGTATCATATTCTTAAATAATTATATAATTATATAAGAATATATGTCAAGTATCCGGGCTCTATGTCAAACAGCGTTGATGAAAGTTAAGGAAAGAAGGAGAAATAGGAAAATCAAGGGTGGCAGGTCTCAACATTCGACAAAAGAAATGAACATATTACTTTCATGTAGATTTTTCGTGATGCAATTTGGATAATTCCCCGAATATTCAAGACCTATCTTTTTCTTCTCTCTCATCGTTAATACCATTAGTTATCCCCTCTTTACTTTTCTTCCATTATATGAGGATAATTAACTTTTTTCACCTCCCGTTTGGGGTACTTTTTTCGTGATGCAATTCGCGGGGTTGATTTTCTGCTACAATGCATGTATAATCATTTATG
>QNAT01000316.1 GCA_003641555.1 Thermotoga sp. | reverse complement strand
TGTAATGGCAAGAATGTACAGAGGTGGAGTTTTTCCAAATCACGGCTGGAACAATTGGTTTAATGAATTGGATAAAAGCGGGGGAGTGCTTGTTGATCTCTCTATTCATGACTTTGATTTCCTGAGAACAATTTTCGGTGAGGTTGAAAGCGTAACGGCGAGAACAATAAAGAAAACCCCATCACATCCAGGAGAAAATAGAGATCACGCATTGGCAATAATCAGATTTAAAAATGGCTCACTAGCTCATGTTGAAGGTAGCTGGGCAGAACCAGAAAATGCCCCTTCCAAATTCAGAACATCCTTTGAATTCGTAGGTACGGAAGGCATGATAACCTATGACAGCGATGAGGATTTCACCATGAGAATACAAACAATATCTGAGGTTCATCTGGCTTTTTCGAATACCACTCCTTTGGGTACAGATCCTTATAAACATCATATTGAACAGTTCATTAAAGCCGTAGAAAAGAAACACGAAGTACCTGTTGATGGAAACGAAGCAATCGAAGCACTTAAGATTTCTTTGGCGGCTAACAAATCAGCAGAAACAGGGAAACCTGTTAAGCTTACGGAGGTGCTGTAAATGCTGAGAATAGGTTTCCTGGGAATAGCCCACATGCACAGTTATAGTTACATAAGACAGCTAAAATCATTGCATGAAGTAAAAATTGCAGGTATATACGACCGTGACACTATAAAGGCCAAAAAAGCTTCTGATAAATTCAATCTGGAACTATTTAAAGATCCAAAAGAACTCGTGGATATCTCTGATGCAATAGTGATAACCTCCGAAAATTCCTTGCACAAAGAATATTCAGAGCTCGCTATGAAAAACGGGAAACATGTTTTGTGCGAAAAACCGATAGCAACATCTGAAGAAGATGCACATTCGATGTTAAAAACTGCTAAAGAAAATAATGTGATTTTTCAAATGGCTTTTCCCGTTAGATATGCTCCTTCTATACAACAGGCAAAAAAGGAAATAGAAGCTGGAAAACTTGGAAAAATCCTTTCAATAACAGCAACAAATCATGGAAGGATGCCCGGTGGATGGTTTGTGAATAAAGAATTATCTGGTGGCGGAGCGGTTATGGACCACACAGTTCATGTAGTAGATATCATAAGATGGCTACTAAATTCAGAGATAACAGAAGTTTCGGCAGAATATGAAACACTCATTTATGACATCCCAGTTGAGGATTGTGGATTGCTTATGCTGAAGCTTTCTAACGGTGCTTTTATGAGTCTTGATTGTAGCTGGTCAAGGCCCAAAGCACATCCTTACTGGGGTGACGTAACCCTTCATCTGATTGGCACAAAGGGTTCATTGTGGTTGAGCGCGTTTAATGCGAAGGTAAAGGTGTACTCAAACAAAAATGGCGTGATCTGGGAAAATTTCGGTGATAATTTTGATGCTTCTCTGGTAAAGGAATTTATTAATTCTATAAAAGAAGGAAGAGAACCATTGACAACTGGTAGAGATGGACTGGAAGCTTTGAAAGTTGCACTAGCAGCTTATAAAAGCAAAGAAATCAATGAACCTGTTAAACTGAGCATTAATAAATGTAATGTCAAAAAGACAAAAGGCGGTGAAAATGATGAAAAGGAATAAAAAAGTAATAATGGTTCTTTTAGTCACACTTTTAACTTTTGTTGGATTCGGACAGATAAAGGTTAATATGCTACCCTTTTGTTCTACAGGAATAGAGCGTATGCCCTGGATGCATGAAGGTATATTTTATTTTGTAGGAACAAATTATGATATATATTACACTACATTTGAAAATGGTGTATGGGCAGAACCAAAATGGTTACCGGGTAGTATCAACACGACTGAATATGAAATAAATCCCTGTGTGATAACTAATAATGGCAAATTAGTAATGTATTTTGGAAGATATTCCTCAGATACAGATTATGACTTTTATAGAGCAGAGTATGATGAGGAAAAGAACGAATGGACAGAGGGTGTTCTTATACCAGAGTTCAGCACCGATGAACAGGATTGGGATATTTGGGTGAATTCGGATGAAACAGTTGCTTATTTCACATCTGAAGGTACCTATGATGGTAAAGAACCCGTTGGTGGTAGAGATATCTGGAGATCAGAAAAAGTTGATGGCAAATGGTCTTCACCAGAAAGTGTAAACTTCTTAAACACGTCCGGTAATGAATGGTCTGTGTTTGTATCTCCAGATGGATCAATATGGTTCGATTCGGCAAGGGATGACTCCCTTGGTGGATATGATATATACAGATGGGATCCAGAAAGCGGAAGCATAGAGCATCCTGAAGAACAATTCAACACATTCTCAGATGAAAGAAGTTTGTGGACAGATGGAAAAACAATTTTCTTTAGTGCGCTGAACAGGCCTGATGGCGAAGGAAGTTATGATATTTTCACGTTAGTATCTTCGAAGAAAGCGGAAGTGCTCGAGAAAGTCACTTCAAAAAAGGGCGAAGCAATAACCATGACGATTAAGGATTTAAGACAAAGGGTAAACAATGAATATGTTTATCTTGATAGTGAAGTTGTGGTTGAAGGTATAGCAATGGTTAGTACTGGAATCTGGCACAACGCTGCGAATTACTTTGCCATAACTGATAAAAGTGCAGGTATTTTGGTTTATGCATCCGGATTTAATGAACCAAAGGTAAAAAAAGGCGATCTGGTGAGGGTAAAAGGAAATCTCACGACAGTTGGATACACAACAGATGTCAACAGTCTTGTGATAAGGCCTTCGTCACCAGAAAATATTGAGATAATTAGAGAAGGGGAAACGTTACCAGATCCTGAGATAATTTTTACAGATTCAGCCAAAAGCCAGCTTGTTAATCTTGAAGGATCCCTGGTT
>QNAT01000315.1 GCA_003641555.1 Thermotoga sp. | reverse complement strand
GTAGATAAGAATCTCGTAGGTGCAGCGGCGTTGAACATCGCTAATGGAAAGGTACATTTATCATTTGTCGAAGCTCTAATGAGAGGCATCGGGTGTAACTGGCTCGTTTGCCTTGCCGTGTGGATGGCAGCCTCTGCAAAAAACATCGTTGGAAAGATCTTTGCGATCTACTTCCCTATAATGGCATTTGTCGCCTCTGGCTTTGAACATAGTGTGGCAAATATGTTTTTCATCCCATATGGAATCTTCCTCAAAGGAGTACCTGCTGTTATTGATGCCACAGGGAAAGGCGTTGCTGCCTTCAATGGTCTTACATGGGGTTCTCTTTTCGTGAATAATTTGATCCCTGTAACAATAGGTAATATCATTGGTGGTGCCTTCTTTGTGGGAATTCTATACTGGTATATATATCTCAAAAAGGAGAAGGGAAAAATCTGAAACAGATAAGAATTAAACCGGTTATTCTCGTTGGAGGCAAAGGCATAAGATTTGGTGAAGATAAAATATTCCTTACTCTGAAGGGTATCTCGGTTTTGAATAGGACGTATTTTGTGTTGCAAAAAGTATTCGATGAAGAGCCTCTCTTCATTGGGAGAAAGGCTCTTTCTTTTCCTTATAACACGGTGCCCGATGAGATCGAAGGCATCGGTCCAATGGGTGGGTTGTTTACTGCTCTAAAATATGCAGATACGGATTTCATCTTTCTCACCGCCTGTGATATGCCGTTTATAAATGAAAAGGTCCTCCATTATATGAAAATATCTTTAAGGGAAGATACTGATATCTATATACCTCATTATAACGACGGTATGATAGAACCTCTATTTGCTTTCTACCATAAGCGAATTTTCCCTTTCGTCGAAAAGCAGATCGAAAACAGGGATTACAGACTCCGTACTCTTTTAAAAAGCACTCCTGATATGTGGATCGGTCCTGCAAATCAGGACCAGGTGAGCAACAAGAACAGAAACAGGAGATCCACATACCGAGTCCAGATCCTCAATGAGAGAGAAATAGAGTTTATCGACCCGGAACTTCTAACCTTTTTCAATATAAATACCAGGAATGAATTCGATAAAGCACAAGGATTATTAGAACATGAAGTACGTTAAAATCGTAAGGCATAGAAACGGAAAGGAAGAAGAAATTCAAGATATCGTGATCGAAGAGAGATACATCGATCTATATGTAAAAGATGCTTTCATCGATTCGATAGTATATTCCCCCCCAAATGAAGATGAACTCATCTTCGGATATCTTTTTTTATATGGCTACTTAAATGAAAGAGAAGATTTAAAAGATATTCTGTATGAAGCAATGGGAGATCACATAAACTGCCATGTGAGTATTAAAAATATTGAGAAGGAAAATATACTCCCGAATAAGAAATTTGAACTCGATTATGATAAATTTATAGAATTGATGAATGAGGTCCTTTCTAAAAGTAAGATATTCAGGCAAACTGGTGGTACCCACATTTCAGGTTTATCCGATGGTGAAGAGATCCTTTCTTGTTTTGAAGACGTTTCGAGGAGAAGTACCATTTACAAGGTTGTAGGAGATGCTGTATTGAAAAGGAAGATTTATGAAGCCACTTTACTTTTCACGAGTGGGAGGATAAATTCCACAGCAGTTCAATATGCAAAGAAAGCAGGAATAAAAGCCATTCTCTCTCATTCTGCTCCTACGGATCTTGCCATCAAAAAAGCAAGGGAATTCAACATTACTCTCATAGGATTCCTCAGGAATAATAGATTTAACATCTATACGACCATTTAACTTCATCGGCGGACCCCCCTTCTGAAAGGGAGGAGATGAAAGCCAATAAATTTATAGAAAAAACGGGCTAAAACGGATCTTTCCCCCATATTTTTGAAAAAAAGCTTGTAAACTCTGAATACAAGAGCAATAAAGGGATTTTTGTCATCGGTATTTGTTGTCACGAGTATTGCAATGCAAATCAGATTTGGGGATTTGGTTGACAGGCGAAGTGAATGCTCCCCGTTGCAAGCAATAGAGAGCATTCACTGACTCAATCTGTAGAAATTAGGTTTTCTGTCTTTCAACACATCGTTGAAAGCATTTAATCTTTTATCACGGGAAAACATGGGATCTATATCTGCCTCGATTATGATATTACCATCTTTTGGGGCTTTCGCTATGATCTCACCACTGGGAGATGTTATTTGGCTTTCTCCTGTGAAACATAATTCTTTTTCATCATTTTTATCCTTTCCCCATCTGTTTGCTGTTGCTATGTACACTCTGTTCTGAATGGAAGAATAGATGTTCGCTCCCTGGCAATAAGGCATGACAAGATTTGCTGAGTGCGCTATGATATCTGCACCCAAAAGTGCAAGTGTTCGAAAACTCTCTGGAAAGAACCAGTCAAAGCATATTGCGAGGCCTATGTTTACTCCCTTGAAATTCTCGACAAAAAATCCTGTGTTTCCAGATTGGAATAATCGCTTCTCTTCAGAAAAAAGATGTGTTTTCCTGTACACTTTAATCGCTCCGTTGGGAAGTATCATGACGGATGAGTTGTAGAACTTTTTCATGAACTTTTCAGGATATCCAAAGATCACGGCACAATCTTTTTCAGATGAAAATTCTTGCCACTTTTCGATCGTCATAGCATTATATTCGGATACTTTCTCCAGTTCATCTGATGAGTTAAAGAGATATCCTGTAAATGCGAGCTCTGGAAAAATCAAGAGATCGCCATCAAAATTATTGGATATTTCCAGAGCCTTTCTCACATTCTCTTTTGCTTGAAAGAGTTCTGGTTTAAACTGCACCACTCCGATTTTCATATCGATCACCTCAGAAACATTCTACGGGTGTATAACAAATTTTGTGTATTTGTGGACACTCAGG
>QNAT01000314.1 GCA_003641555.1 Thermotoga sp. | reverse complement strand
CGTTCAGAGGTAGGAGCGATCTTCGGTATCCACTCTTCCGGGGGATTAAAAGTCGTATGCACCATGCCGATCGGTTTGAAGATCTCTCTCTTTACGAATTCATCGAATTTTACTTTAGCAACATTTTCAACTATCTCCATAAGTGTGATGAAATTCAGGCAAGAATATACGAACTTCTCTCCAACAGGGTTTATAAGCTTCGTGTTGTTTATATGTTTGAGAAGATCTTTGCTTTTTGCGTATCTCCACGCCTCGGAATAGGAAGGCAGGCCCGAAGTATGTGTTAACAGATGAAAGATCCTGATATCCTGTTTTCCCTCCTGTGCGAACTCATCGATGAATAGTTTTACAGGGTCGTATAACCGGATTCTTCCATCTTCGATGAGTTTCATCACCGCAGGGGCCGTCGCTATAACCTTTGTTAGCGAAGCCAGGTCGTAAATAGTATCTACAGTATTCTCCTCGCGTTCGGGCTTTAAAGCACGGTATCCGTAGGCGTGTTGGAAGCGTACACTACGAGAATCTCCCACGAGCAACACAGCTCCTGGGAATGTCCCGGCTTCTATTTCTTCCTCAAACATCCCATATAATCTTTCCACGATTATTCCTCCTCCAATCTATGGCCATCATAGCTGCCCCTACATCTGCATCAAAACGTGGCTTCACAAAGGATGCGTTGGGGAACGTTCTTTTAAAAGCCCCTTTCATCTCCTTTAAGAAATACTTCGAATTGAAGATACCGCCCGTGTAAGAAAATGTGAAGTACTCTCCAAAATTGCATCTATTTGCCACAACTGATATCATCTTCAAAGCCCCGTCAATCCCTTCCTTTACTATATTTCTTGATACTTCATCTCCTTTTTCTGCCTCTCTCAAGACAACTCGAGCTGCAGAAGAGATCTTCGACTTACTGAAATCAGAATAATAGTTATATATGATACCTTCTGTATCTTTTATCCCAAGGAAGTCTAACATCTCCTCTTCCAGAGTTGTCGGTGGTCCCAAACCATCCTTGAAATCGAGGATTGCCATTGTTCCACGCTTTACCAGCCAGAAACCACCACAATACTCTTCAAACATATAGCCCCATCCACCTGCTCTACAAACATTTCCTTCTGCATTTCTTCCGATAACAATGGAACCAGTACCAGCAACCATCAGAACACCGATACCTCCAACGGCACCCCAGAGTGCCGCAACGGCATCGTTTGAGATCACCACATCTTCGATACCCAGATCCCGGAATATCTCTGATATCAATCCTATATCATATGGTCTGTCCACCCCACTCAAACCCGCACCGAGAACATCAAAATGGTGATCTTCAGCTACTTTTTTTAATCCTTCCTTAAAAACCTTTTTGAGCCTTTCGAGACCCAATAGATGGTAATTACCAGGTATTTCGATGTAAAAGCCGTTCAAGATACCCGACTCTTCATCGTACAGGACGAATCTCGTGTGCGAACCACCACCATCTATTCCTATAGCACGCATCTCAATACCTCCAATGGATCAAAGGTAATCTTCCCACGAACTTCTCTTTATTGAGAAGCATCTCCACGAAAATTCGTTGAGATAGTCTCGTATAATTATACACTGCAATGGAATTGCGAACCCCTGGAAGAAAACAATCGTAGGGATTTCTCAACGCCACTACGATCGTGTCTCTGGGACGACGAGACACGACTTCATCCAGGAGTGTCTTCATCTCTGGTATTATATGAGCGTTGACTGTTCCCAACAAGATCGTACCTTTGAATCCCTGAATTTTGGAGATAACTTCTTGGCGTTCCTCAAAAGATGGTTTCGCTGAGACGTATATACTCTCTACATGTATATCCTTATGTTCTTTGAATGCCCTTTCTATCTCAGAAACACCATCTCCTATTTTCTCTTCCACCTTAACAAGGGTAGCATTCGAAGGAAGTACAAGTAAGATTGGACTTTTTCCTATCCGTTCAAGCAGGTCATCTGAATTTCTTATGCACGTTATCGATCGCTTTGCGATCTCACGTGCGATATTCAAAGACTCTGATGAGCCTATTTCATTATCAATTACGAGCTTCCCATCTAACAAACCGATGCTTTCCTTCAACTTCAAAACTCTTTTAACCGCATCGTTCAATCTTTCCATTGGAATTTCTCCATTTCGAACTCCTTCTTCGATCTTTTCGAAAACTTTTATTTGTTCCTCAAAGGTATGGCAGATCATGAGGACATCGGCGCCAGCTTTGAAAGAGAGGTGTGCGGCATCGCTTGCGGATAGCACGTTAGTAATCCCTCTCATCTCGAGGTCATCTGTGAGGACGACTCCTTCGAACTTCATTTCACCCTTTAGAAGGACACCCATCACAGCATCAGAAAGCGTAGCAGGTAGGTCTCTCTTTTCACAGAGTGCCGGGTAATAGACGTGAGATGGCATGATCGATTCGATCCCGAATTCGATCGATCTTTTGTATGGAAGGAGTTCTATACTTTCTAACGTTTTCCGATCTCTATCTACTACTGGCATCTCCAGATGCGCATCTTTTGCACTGTGTCCTTTCCCGGGAAAGTGTTTGACGCACGCTGTGACTCCCCCTTCGTGTAATCCTCTTACGAACTCTAAGGCAAATTTTGCCACTATTCCAGGGTCATCCGAGTAACTTCTCACACCTATCCCTGGGTTTTCGGGGAGATCGTTGACATCCACAACAGGGGCGAGGTCCCAGTTTATACCAACGGCACGCATCTCCTTTGCCATAATGAGGCCTGTTAAATATGCATTTTTAGGGTTACCAGTTGCGGCAGTTGCCATGTTGCCCGGAAATACAGTGAACGGCTCTGTAAGACGTGTGACCACACCTCCTTCCTGGTCTGTCGCGATCAAAAGAGGTATCTT
>QNAT01000313.1 GCA_003641555.1 Thermotoga sp. | reverse complement strand
TCACAAAAGGGGTAAACAATAGGTGAAAATCCTTTATATACATCAGTATTTCAAAACTCCTCAGCAGGCAGGAGGAACACGATCTTATGAGTTTGCAAAATATTTAGTAGATAAAGGTCATGATGTTATAATGATTGCAGGGAGTAAAGATATAAAAAAGCGGGTGGAGTATAAAGTAATTGATAATATCAAGGTTGTCTATATAAAGAATGAATACAGCAACTATATGTCCTATAAGAAGAGAATGTTATCGTTTTTGAGCTTTGCTTTCTGGTCGAGCATTGAAGCCTTAAAAATTAAGAAATTGGATCTCGTTTTTGCTACTTCTACTCCTTTAACTGTAGCTATTCCTGCTTTGATCGTTTATTTTTTCAAAGGGATCCCATTCGCGTTTGAAGTTCGCGATCTATGGCCAGAAGGTCCTATACGTGTAGGAGCAATTAGAAACCCATTGATGATTAGGCTACTTCTTTGGTTTGAACGATTTGTATATAAGAGAGCAAGAAAAATTGTGGCATTATCTCCAGGAATGGTGAATGGAATAATACGAGCAGGCATTGAACCTCAAAAAGTAGTTATGATTCCTAATTCTTCCGATACACATCGTTTCCCTATGAATGTTCAATATAATGGTGATCTGTTGAGCAAATATGAATTAGATAAAAATTCCTTTATAATAACATACATGGGTGCCATGGGTTTAGCCAATGGATTAGAAGTAGTTGTAGAAACCTGTAAACTTTTGCAATATGAGTTGAAGGATAAGAATATTTTAGTCTTACTTGTAGGTGATGGAAGAGAGCGACCAAGATTGGAAAAACTTAAGAATAAATATGGTTTAAACAATTTGCTATTCATAGATCCTATCCCAAAAGCCAGGATCCCGGAGCTACTTTCTTTAAGTGATGTAGGGTTATTAGTGCTCATTCCTGCTTTCGATCTTAACTCGCCGAACAAGTTTTTTGATTATCTTGCAGCAGGAAAACCAATAATATCCGGTGCTGACGGATGGACTCAGGATATAATCAGGAGAAATAACATTGGAATAGCAGTGAAAGCTGGTGATGCCAAAGCCCTTGCTCTGGCTATGTTAGAAATGTCAAGAATGAATAAAGAAAAGTTAAAGGAAATGGGATATCGTTCGAGGAAAGTAGCTGAAGAACAATACGATCGAATGAAACTCGCTAAGAAATTTGAAGAAACATTATGCAGTGCTTTAATCAAGTGATAGCTATGAAAGATCTACCTATAAGGACAAAAAAGTTCCAATTGATTCTGAAAAGACTTATTGATATAATAGGTAGTGCTGTTGGGCTTGTTGTTCTATCTCCATTATTTTTAGTTGTGGCGGTTCTTATTAAGATTGACTCGAAAGGGCCTGTATTTTTTGTACAGGAGCGTGTTGGGAAGAACGGTAAACTGTTCAGGATCATAAAATTCAGGACAATGATTCCAGGTGCAGATGAAAAGACAAAGGGCATCTATATCGATGAGAAGAATCCATATATTACAAGGATTGGGCATTTTTTGAGAAGATGGAGCATAGATGAATTGCCAGAATTGATAAATGTGCTTAAAGGAGATATGAGCCTTGTTGGTCCTCGTCCTACTTTGGAATATCAGGTAAGGAAGTATAACGATTTTCAGAAGAAAAGACTTTTGTTGAAACCTGGTATTACTGGTTGGGCACAGGTAAATGGAAGGAATAGGATTACATGGCCTGAAAGAATAAAGCTGGACGTGTGGTATGTGGAGCACTGGAGTTTTATGTTGGATATGAAAATATTGTTTAAGACTATAAAAGTTCTATTTACAAAAGAGGAATTTACCGATATTAAGACAGATGAAATTGCAAAAAGAAAGAATGATGAAGATAATGAGTAAAATTTATATTATTGGTGCGGGTGGACATGGACAAGTTGTGGCAGATACAATTATAAAAATGGGGTTTCAACCAACGGGTTTTCTGGATGATAAAGAATCTTTAATGGGCTGTAAGATTATGAATATGCCTATTATTGGTACCATTTCCCTTGCAAAAACGTTAAATGGAAGGTTTATTATAGCAATCGGGGATAATAAGATTAGAAAGAAGATCGTTGATAAGTTAAATTTTCCAGATGATAAATATCTTACCGTAATTCATCCTTCTGCTATTATAGGAAAGGATGTAAGAATTGGTGTGGGAAGTATGATCATTGGCGGTGTTGTCATAAATACGCAAACGAATATAGGAAAACATACTATAATAAATACTGCTGTATCTATAGATCATCATAATACTATAGGAAATTTTGTTCATATTGCTCCGGGATCTCATACAGGAGGTAATGTAACAATAGGTGAAGGTTCCTTTTTGGGTATAGGAACATCTGTTATTCCTAACAAAAAAATTGGTAATTGGGTAATCACTGGTGCAGGATCAGTGGTAATAAGAAATATTCCTAATAATTGTACAGTTGTGGGGATACCAGCAAAACCTATGAAATTTCATAAGGAGACACAATAAACTATTGTATATATAATGATAAGGAGAAGTAAATGAAGATACCTTTATCAAAACCATGGTTTACTGAAAAGGATATTAAGGCAGGCGATGAAGTTTTGAACAGTTTAAATGAAAGACAAAGAAAATCTGTAGAATATTTGAAGAAAAATAAAATTATCAGCAGGCAGAAATATGCTTCTCTCTTTGGATGTTCTGCGAGAACGGTATATAATGATCTTCAAGAAATGGTAAGCAAAAATATATTGTGGAGAAAGGGTAAAGGAAAACAGACTTATTACGAATTATCTTAACGTGCAACTTGCGTGCAATTTCCGTGCAACTACGTGCAACAAGAGGAGGTTAAAATGAAAATACCTTTATCAAAACCCTGGGTTACTGAAGGGGATATCAAGGCAGTTGAAGAAGTTATGAAAACGCCTTATTTGAGCCTTGG
>QNAT01000312.1 GCA_003641555.1 Thermotoga sp. | reverse complement strand
GGCTTATTCATCTTTTTTACATTTTTGTATCCGAGTTGTACGGCATTATATCCATCCTTTTGTTCAGTTTTTATCTGAGTAATGTAGCAAGGACCTGCCTGAATTACTGTTACAGGTATTGCCTTGCCCTCTATGTACAGCTGTGTCATACCTACTTTTCTACCAAGAATCGCCTTCATGTCAGTCACCTCCGCTGGTTCAAAGTTTGATTTCAACATCAACACCAGCAGGGATATTTATTTTCATCAAAGCGTCTACCGTTTCTGATGTTGGTTCTTTTATATCGATCAGTCTCTTGTGAACCTTTTTCTCAAAATGTTCACGCGAATCTTTATCTATATGAGGAGATCTAATCACACAATATAATGTTCTCTCGGTCGGCAAGGGTATTGGCCCTGAAACCTTAGCGTTCGTGTTGCGTGCCGTTGTCACTATTTTCTTTGCAGAAGCATCGAGCAATTCATGGTCATATGCCTTCAATTTTAACCTTATTATCTTACCAGCCATAGAGGCTCCCACCTTTCTTTTGCCGTAACTATTCATTACAAAGGTACGAAGAACACAGAGAAAACCTCGTGATGATTAATCACTGAAAGGTTACATATCACTTTTCTCTGTGCCTTTGCACCTTCGCATCAACCCAATTGTCCGAATAGTTACCATTTCATTTGTGTTAATTCGCGGCTTAATCGAATCTAAACTCATTTCAATATTTCAGTAACAACACCGGATGCAACTGTGTGTCCACCTTCACGTATTGCAAACCTCATCTCTTTTTCCAGAGCTACAGGTTTTATAAGATTTATCGTTACAACAGCGTTATCACCAGGAGAAAGCATTTCAGCACCCTCGGGCAACTCAACTACTGAACCAGTTACATTCGCCGTTCTGATATAGAGCTGTGGCCTGTAACCTTTGAAAAACGGTGTATGTCTTCCTCCTTCTTCTTTCTTCAATACGTATATTTGACCCTTAAAATCTGTATGGGGGGTAATAGTTCCCGGTTTTGCCAGAACCTGCCCTCTCTCAACATCCTCTTTCCTTATACCTCTTAAAAGACAACCTATGTTGTCTCCTGCCAAACCTTCTTTCAATATTTTTCTAAACATCTCAACGCTGGTACAAACTGTTTTTTGTGTGGGTCTTAAACCAACCAATTCTACATCCTCACCAGCAACTATTCTACCTCTTTCCACCCTTCCTGTCACTACGGTTCCACGACCTGTTATGGAGAATATATCTTCTATGGGCATCAAGAAAGGTTTATCAACATCTCTCGTCGGTAGAGGGATATATTCATCCACTGCATCTAACAAATCAAATACACATTTCACATCTGGACTATCCACATCATCAGAATTAAGAGCTTTGAGAGCAGAGCCCTTAATAATCGGGATTTCATCTCCTGGATAACCGTATTCAGTTAACAAATCCCTGGTTTCCATCTCAACCAGGTCTACCAATTCCGGGTCATCTACCTGGTCTGTTTTGTTGAGAAATACCACCATCGCAGGCACGCCGACCTGACGTGCTAACAATATGTGTTCTCTTGTTTGGGGCATAGGTCCATCTGCAGCACTGACTACCAATATAGCACCATCCATTTGAGCTGCGCCTGTGATCATATTCTTTATGTAATCTGCATGTCCTGGGCAATCTATATGAGCATAATGTCTCTTATCGGTTTCGTATTCTACATGTGCTGTGTTTATAGTTATACCCCTTGCCTTTTCCTCGGGAGCATTATCGATCTTCTCAAACGGTATCCAATCGGCTTTTCCCTTACTAGCCAGTGCCTTTGTAATAGCAGATGTCAAAGTCGTCTTTCCGTGATCGATATGCCCTATCGTTCCGATGTTAAGATGTGGTTTAGTCCTCTTGAATTCTTCTTTTTTTGCCATTTTATCAACCTCCCTGAAAAATATTTACAGGTTCTTTCCGTAACCAACTATCTTACTCACTAACGTTTGAGGTACAGGTGCATAAGAATCAAATTGCATCGTGTACACTCCTCTTCCTTGTGTTAAAGAGCGGAGTGCGGTCGCATAACCGAAAAGTGAGCTCAGCGGGACCTTCGCCCTTACTATACGTACTCCACCTTTATTTTCAAAACCTTCTATTCTACCCCTTTTTGCATCTATATCACTTATCACATCTCCCAAATACCTTTCTGGGGCGATTATCTCTAAATCCATGATGGGTTCGAGAAGACATGCTCCAGCCTTTTCCATACACTTTTTAAGTGCCATTGATGCGGCTATCTTAAATGCTATCTCAGATGAATCCACTTCATGATAAGAACCATCTACCAATTCAACCTTCATATCTATGACTGGATATCCTCCCACAGGTCCGGTTTCCATTGCTTCACTTATTCCCAATTTTATTGCTGGTATAAACTCCTTTGGAACGACACCTCCTACGATTTTGTTTTCAAACAGGAATCCACCACCCTTTTCCAATGGTTCTATCCTTAAGACTACATCTCCATATTGCCCTCTTCCACCACTTTGCCTGATATACTTTCCTCTTGCTTCAGCAGGCATCGTTATGGTCTCTTTGTATGCAACCTGAGGTCTACCCATCTTCGTTTCCACTGCGAAGTCTCTACGCAGACGATCTGTTATTATCTCAAGATGAAGTTCACCCATACCGGAGACGATCATCTCACCCATATCTTTATCAGTAGTAACTTTGAAAGTAGGATCCTCTTCCATCAATTTCTGGAGGGAGAACGTCAATCGCTTTTCATCAGCTTTATTTATGGGTTCAAGCGCTACAGATATAACTGGCTCAGGAAACTCCATTTTCTCCAGGACCACAGGGTATTCTTCATCACAAAGAGTTTCACCCGTAATAGTATTTTTGAGTCCTATTAGGGCAACTATATCTCCGGCATAAGCGAATTCTTTATCCTCCCTTTTATCAGCATGCATTAAAAG
>QNAT01000311.1 GCA_003641555.1 Thermotoga sp. | reverse complement strand
GATTCCATCTGGTGGGCAATAGTTACTATAACTACTGTTGGATATGGAGACAAGGTTCCCTCAACGTTGGCAGGAAGAATAGTTGCAGTAGCTACGATGTCGTTTGGAATGATACTTGTCGGAGTTATCGTGGGTGAATTCGCCTCGAGTTTCTTTGAAAGTAGGCTTCTTTCATTAAGAGGTTTTGGGAGGTTGAGCAAAATGAAGAATCAGATTCTTATCTGTGGCTACAGAAGCGATCTCAAGGATGTGATCGTCAGTTTATTAGAACTTGTGCCGAATAGGAAGGTTTCGGATATAGTTCTTGTTAACAATGCGGGAGAGGATAAATTGATGGATATTTTCACAGATCGCCGATTTCATGGTATCAATTATATCAAGGGTGATTATGCAGAGGAGGATGTTCTTGAAAAGGCAAATGTAAGAACGGCTTCATCTGCACTTGTTATTACTGAAATAGAAGGGGCTCAAAATCTTTCGGAGGCAGATTCTAAGGTGCTCGCTTGCGTTTTGATGCTGAAGTCTCTCAATCCACGGATACATGTTACTGCAGAAGTTGTGAGTGGAAAATACAAGAACTACCTTGAGAAGGCAAAGTGTGATGAAATCATTCTTACTCAAGAATACGAAAAGGCATTGTTAACCTGTTCTACTGTTTTTCCGGGCATTACGAAAGTCATACATAAATTGCTTGGAATTGAAGGGAGTAAAGAAAAATTGAGGATATTTGAGACTCCTTCCGGCCTGGTAGGAAAGACCTTTTCTGATGCATTTGCCCTTTTGAGAAATCAGAAAGAGATCCTGCTTATAGGTATAATTGAGAATACGGGTGGAGTAATAGAATACAAAGAGAAGGCAATCAAAAGAGCTCAGGGGGCCCCTGATCTATCCACTCTTTTACATAACCTTCAGGGTGTCAAGACGATAGAGAGGAATAAGCCTGTGATAAATCCACCGAATGATTATGTTTTAAAGGAAGATTGTTACCTTGTTGGAATAGAGTAGGTGAAAAGGGTATGGAAATAGAGAAAGCTTTGAGAAATATAGACTTTTTCTCAGATATTGATGATGAAGAAATAGCAAAGATCGCTACTATAGTTGAAGTAAAGAAGTTCGATCCTGGGGAAAAGATAATCAAGGAAAATTCCTATGGAGCAGAAATGGGCTTTATATTGGAAGGGGAGGTCAAGGTTGATAAAAAAACGAAGCATCAGGAGAATTATCTCTATACGACCATTAAGAGTGGGAGAATTTTCGGAGAGGTTTCTTTTCTCGACTCTGGCTTGAGAACTGCCTCTATCACTGCTATCACTCCTGTAACGATCGCCTTTATCAGGAGGGATAATTTTGACGTTCTATTCAAAAAAGAGCCCGTTTTATGCTATAAAATACTTTATAAAATAGCTCTTGATCTCTGCAGGATAGTGAGAAGAGCCGATAACGAAACGCTCGTCCTATATGAAGCCCTGTTGAACGAGATTCGGGAAACGTAAGCAACAACTGAATTGGCTTTCTCTTGCTAAAGGTTCATCCCAATGATCCCAGCCATTCCGAGGATCGAAAGCTCTTCATTCGTCTTTCCAGGTATCTTTTTTGTCTGAAACTATCTCACAGGCAGATGCCGATCTGATCCAACCATTTTGCTCACTTAAGTATCTCGTCTATCTCTTTCATAATATCTTCAGTCAGTTTTTCTTTCACTTTAACGGATTCAATATTTTCCTTCAATTGTTCGATTTTGCTAACACCGAGTATAACACTACTTACGTTCTGGTTCTTCAAAATCCATGCGATCGCGAGTTGTGCCATTTTTACACCAAGTCTATCAGCAATCCTCGCAATCTTACGGACTTTTTCAAGTGTTTTTTTAGTCATACCGCCAGCTTCTTCTATATTTTTCCTGAGTCCTTCGCATCCTTTGAAACGGTCAAGCCTGCTTCCCTTTGGAATTCCGCTGTTGTATTTCCCCGTCAATATACCAGCATCAAGAGGACTCCATGTCGTTAACCCCATGCCGTACTTCTGGTAGATCGGAAGGTATTCCTTTTCGACACGGTCTCTTTTGAGCATGTTGTACTGAGGCTGTTCAACGATAGGTTCGATGCAATTCAACTCCTTGCAGGTCTGGTGAGCTCTATCGAGTTGAGTCGCACTCCATTCAGATGTACCCCAATAGAGTGCAAGGCCACTTCTTATGATCTGATCCATTGCGAGGACAGTTTCTTCAATTGGAACACTTGAATCTGGCCTATGGCAGTAGAGTATATCAACGTAGTCCAATTGAAGACGCTTCAAAGATGCCCACGTACCCTCAAGCAAGTGCTTTCTCGAAAGCCCTGTATCGTTCGGACCGCTTCCACCCCAGAAAATCTTTGTTGAAATAACGAGATCGCTTCTTTTAAAAGTCTTCAAAGCTTCTCCCATGATGAATTCTGCCATGCCCTCCTGGTAAACCTCTGCCGTATCGAAGAAATTTATGCCATTTGCAAATGCTTCCTCCAACATTTTCTTTGAGGCAGTAACATCAAGTTGTATACCAAAACTCAACCACGTTCCAAGCCCAAGTTCACTTATCTTAAGTCCCCATTTCCCAACTTTTCTGTATTCCATATCAGAACATCTCCTCTTTTAATAAGGAATCAATCTTATTTATAGTATATAACAAAATTCATAAAAACTATTCTCTTATCTCTTATTGTTATGGTTTTTCTCTGTGCCTTTGCATCGCTGTGGCAATTTAATGTTTTTTTTAGACCTGTATCAAGACAAAAGAAATGAACATAAAGAAGTATTGCAAAACAAAGGTATTTGAAAATAGAATGAATACGATCGTTTCAAAAAAGTCGTAGGGACAGGTTTTTAAACCTGTCCGATGGAACGAAGTTCCATAATATCATTCGCCTTTGGCGAATCGGACAGGAGGTAAACTCCCGTCCCTACGGTTAT
>QNAT01000310.1 GCA_003641555.1 Thermotoga sp. | reverse complement strand
GTGTTGGACACGGATGCCAAAATACTCATAGCTTATTATCTGTGGGCGATATTCACTTTTGGACTGATAAGACATTTACTTACTGTAAGACAAATGTCATTTAAGGATATAGGTTTGCGTTGGGATAAACCACCTGGCGATCTTGCCTGGGCATCTTTAACTTTCATCATATTAACATTTATAAACGCTTTACTCATTTCTTTGCTTAAACCTACAGGTTTCTCTTATCCTTATTTGCCTATGAAAGTAAGGCTTTCTGTTCCTTTGTGGGTGTATATAACCCTGATAGGTCCCATCGTGGAAGAGATCACTTTTAGAGGCTTCTTATATAATCTTTGTAAACATTATCTTCATCCCGGCATTTCAAATCTCATCGTATCCGCTATCTTTGCCCTTTTTCACCCCACGAAGGTATTTGTGTACATATTCATCTTTTCCCTGGGAATAACCCTGTTGTATGAAAAGAGGAAATCACTTGTTGCCGCTGTATTCGTCCATATATTTCAGAATACAATGGCATCTATCCTATACTCTGTGAGGTAATTTATGTGGGAATACTTGGTCCGAGAGATATAAGGAAAAGGGAAAATAGTGATAAGGAGAAAAGAGAGAAAAAGCCCATCACAGAGCCTTTAAAGTCCCCTTCTTCACCTTCCGGAGAAAAAATTAAAATCAGCATCTCAAAACCCTCCAAAAAACCGGGAAGAGAGCTTGAAGAAATAGTAGAAGATATTCTTAACAAACGTGATCTTTCTCTTACTGACAAAGAAAGACTAAGGTTTTATTACAAAGAAAAGGTACGCAACGTCATAACAAACGTAAAAAACTTATCTATGAAAGAGAAATTGTTCGTAGATTACGGCATCATCGATGAGCGCTATCTTGAAAAAGATCGAGAACTAAAAAGATTCTTGTTATCACAAGAAACAAAGCATATAGAGCGTGTGATCAATTTAACGACGTATTTTTCTAAACTGACATCTTCTTTGCACAACAAGGTTTCGAAAGAATCCCTCGTTAATGCCAGGATAAAAGAGGAACTCGATAAATTCTTCTATATCATGTCGTATATATCGAAGAGAGATTTCGTGTATTATCTTCCGATTTCTACAACATTCTTAAAACCCGTATCGAAGAAAGAATGCCTCGATGCCTTCAAACGCCTGGAAAAAATAGACGTTCACCTGTATGATCAGGTGTATTTTAGGAATAATCCCATCCCTGATATAGTGCTCGCACCTGGCTCCGGCAACGGTATATATATGGGGGACGAAAACCTATTCTTAATACCTATCTATCCCGTCAAGTCCCTTGTGGATTCGGTTATAACTGCATTTGTATCCTGCAGGTGGGAGAGGGATACATGGGGTGATATGCGTAATTCTTATGCTCTTCTATCTCCATATAAAGGTTATAATTCTAAGAAACTCTTCTTTCAATTTTTGAAGGATTATACAAATTTCATTGTGCGGGAGAAAAAAGGATTCAGGGTTTTATCCAATGAGGTGAATGGATGGTTCAGGATTCATATAGAAATGAGGGATATCAGGGAGGAAAGAAGAAAAGAAAGATTAACGATCAGAAAGATGGATTTTGAGAAGAAAGCAAAGGAAAAGGTCGAAAAAAATAAGGAAAAAAAGGAGATATATATCCCGGAGAAGAAAATCCTTGATCTTACTCTGGAAGATATAATTAAGATATCCACTCAAAGAAAATTATCCATCGAAGAAAAGGATTGTTTAACTCGACTTTACTGGAATACCGTTGTTGATCTGCTTTCATCTATTTCTCTGGGAGAAAAGAACACACTTGTATTGAAGGATAAACTTCTTTTAGACATAGGGTTACTATCGATGAAATTCATCAATGATAATGTATCTTACGTAAAGAACATATCCACATTGCTTAATTCGCCTTTCGATACAAGAGGATTCACCTTTTTCACATTCAGTAAGTACATGCTGCATTTCTTAAAAACACTTAAAGATAATGAGGTCCTTCATCCAAAATCTGCAATAGAAGATGAGATTACAAGATTGAAACAGTTGACGAAGATCTGTGGAAAGAGAAATGGATTTTTGTACTCTCCTGTTTTATCCATGTATAGAGAAACGATAAATCCGAAAACTGCAGCGGAGATCCTTGAGGAGACACTATATTATGATAAGGAATTGAATAGCGTCTATGAGGTTAAGACAAAGGGATTTCCTCCTATAGTTTTTATACCTGGAATGGGTAATGGCTTTTACAACTGGGGAAATCATTCTTTGATGATACCGATAATTCCTTTGAAAAATGAAGTGGATACTGTCCTGGAAGGTATCGCTCTTCTCAGATGGGATGGGGATAGATATGGTGAGTTTAGATTCGATTATTCCTCCATAAAGGCGTATAAGAAACTCAAGACAGTAGACCTACAGAGACAGTTCATCGAAGATTATAAGACATGGTTGACAAGAGAATTACAGGGATATAGAGCATTTTCGACCGAGGTTAGGGCATTCTTCAATCGGCGAGTTCCCTCCCCTATTCTGAAAAAGAAATGAACAGGAGAAAACATTAAATCATTGCAGAGACACAGAGGCACAGAGAAAAACCATAACAACAAGAAAATAGTTTTTAGCCACGAATTGCACCTGTTATGTTCATTTCTTTTGTCTTGATACAAGTCAAACGAACCAAAGAAAAAGTCAAAACCCCAACGGGAGACATTGTCTTTGTGGATCAATTTCATTTCACACTATGCATTCTCATAACCGTAGGGACGGGAGTTTACCTCCTGTCCGATTCGCCGAAGGCGAATGATATTATGGAACTTCGTTCCATCGGACAGGTTTAAAAACCTGTCCCTACGATTTTTGAAACGATCGTATCTTAACATTCAGTTTTCAAATATCCCTTTATGTTCATTTCTTTTGTTTTTAATCCAACATTTCTTTGTGGCTGTCCCTATTAT
>QNAT01000309.1 GCA_003641555.1 Thermotoga sp. | reverse complement strand
TGGCATTAGCGGGCATATTATTTAAAATATTCTTTGTAAACAAGCTTAAAACTTTATCTATTATCATTTATTTATGCATGGGTTGGCTTGTGATCATCGCCTTTAAGCCCGCGATAGAGCATATTCCAGGGAGTGGACTTATTTTGCTGGTAATTGGAGGAATAATATACAGTCTGGGGGTTATTTTTTATTCCCGGGAAAAAATGCCCTTCCATCATTTAATATGGCATTTATTCGTTATCGGCGGCAGCATATGCCACTATTTTGCAATATTACTTTATGTATAAACCATCGCTGCCAAAAGAGCACGAAATTTGCATTAAGAAATTCGAGGAAAAATGCGTTAAGAAAATTATCGAGGGGGTTTTTAGAAATGGTTGATATTTTAGATACAAAGGCATGGAAAATGGCAGATTGGGACTATTCAGATATGGTAGTCAGGGACATGATACCTCTCCTGAATGATCCTTTGTCAATACAGGAAAGGATCGAACGTTTAAATGAAATCCTCAAGGTTTGTCCCGAATATTATCCCGCATTAATCGAGTTGGGATATAGGCATATACAAGAGGGTAGGGATGAGATTGGAAAAATATCTATAGACAAAGGGCTTCAGTCCTTAGCAAAATATTTTTCTAAGAAAGATTTAAAAGATGCCTATTATGATGTTTGTGAGTTTCTGGAAAATCATCTCCGCTTTGAAATGGCTATTAAGTATTATAACAAACTCCTGGAGATCGAAGAAGATAAAGCATATGTATACGATTGTATCGGGGCTTGCTATTCTTATCTAGGAGACTTTGAAAAGGCCTTTGAGATTCAACAGAAGACATTGGAATTGTGTGATTCAAACCATAGATTTTACTGTAATATGGGCTGGATCGAGATGCTTCGAGGAAATCTGAATGCCGCAAAAAACATGCTGGAGAAATCACTACAATTAAATCAAACACATGAGGTCACGCTTAAGAACTATGAAATATGTAAACTGATGCTCAAGAATAAGCAATTGAAGAATTGGGAAGCATATTTGTTAAAAGGAATGGATTACGAGGATATAAAAAGATTAGGAGATGAGGACGGAGAATATGAAAAACAGGTACAAATTTACAATCGCAATAGAGTCGAGGCTTTCAAATTTGCTCTCATGCGGAATTCCAATTATACCCCAGCGAGAAAATATGATATATTATTTACACTCAATTATGTATTTGATATCATTCAGAAATCGTATTCAATCGATTATTTTTTTAACGATGATATAGCTGAAGTGAGAGAAAATTTTGAACCGATTATGTATAGAGTCATACTCAAAACGAGTGATATCGATGATGAAATATTAGGAGATATATATACAAGTTTATTGGAGTTCTATGAGTTTCTGGCAAAGCAGAAAGTAATACCAGAATGCAAATCACTCGAAGAGAAGATGCTCAAATTAAAGCCAGAAATCAGAAGAAAAATGTTGCGATACAACGAGATCCGTCATAATGATGAATATACAGAAGAGAAGAAGGACAAGATCCGCGAGGAATTGTTCGGCGAAGATGCTTTCCTGCCATTTCTATAAAAGGTTTAGAGAAAATACGATAAGGATGCAATATTCGATATTCTCTCGCAGAAGAATTCAAAGCGATAAACGTTTTCATGATCTGAGATGTGCTTTTCACTATAGGGACAGAACTTCAAAGTTTCCGTTCATTTCGCCAGAGGCAAATAACACGATGGAACGACTGTATCATTTTTTACTATTGATTTATCAAGAACAGAACTGTTAGCGTTGCTATAACAAGCAGAGCCCCTATAGTTATCTCTTTAGTATAGGTGTAATGTGAGGTATCTATGAAGATCTCCTTTTGAAGACCAATTTTTTCTTCTTCTCTTGAAGCAGATAAACGCATCGTGTATTTCCCATCCTTTATAATCTTTCCCTCATTGTCTTCTCCACTCCAATTCAGTGAATGTCTACCATATCTTTCGATGGCTGTCCGAGAATAAACTAACTCATTTCCTTGCCAGACACTCAATGTTACATTTGCCGTCTTCGTTAAAGTAAACGAAATATCAGTGGTATCTTCATACCAATCGTTGTTAGGAGAAAAGGGATTAGGAGATATCTCCACATTTTCAATCCGTAGTGGTAATTCCTTCATGGCGACATTAAGTGACAACGTTCTTTTGAATTCTATGAACTCATCTTTACAATAATCTTCATATTCTGGGTGTTGTAGTCTGATTCTGTGATAACCTATTGGAGCATAAAGCCAATGGTATTCATCGGTTATTTTACCATAATCTACTCCATCTATCAGCACTTCGACAGGATATACGTTGGATGAAATATGAAGCCTACCTGCCCTTTGAAGAGGTATGTAATATTGATTTAATCCTTCCACCACACTTACTTCGATACCAGTTCTGATATACCAATCTTTTTGCACGTATATATGAACTACCCCTGTGTAAATCCCTTTTAACCTTAATTCTCCATTGAAATCCGTAGTCCCAACGAATCTATTGTCTATGTAGATATGCGCAAATGGTTCGGTTATGATATAAATATTGCCCTGAGAACGATTCAGATTCACGACCAGCGTGAATGTCGTACCAGGAGCGATATATATTTGACCTGTAAATGGCTCATACCCTTTTTCACTTATTTGAACGATGTAATCACCTGGTTGCAGTTCTGTTATCTCATCATTCTTTACCGTAAAGAGATTCCCATTCAGTCTAACACTTTTTATTTTCACATTTGCTTTTATCTTCAAGGTTGCTTTCTGTTTACTTTTTTCTACCGGGAGGAGTTTTGCATCTACTACTGTCTTTTGCATAGTTATAGGAAGTTCTACCTGTCTTGTCCAATCCACATATCCACTTTTACTCAATTTCAAAGTATGAATTCCAGGTAAAAGGTGTAGATCAGAGGGAGTGTTACCTTTATAGATATTGTCAAC
>QNAT01000308.1 GCA_003641555.1 Thermotoga sp. | reverse complement strand
CCTATAGTCTCTGCAATTCTATTAACACCATAATGTCCATGACAAAAACCCACAACTTTAATATTGGTCTGCCTGGATATCAAGGTTGTACCTTCGAATACAGGATTTGCCGCCTGAAGAAGCCAGGCATTGGGACACAACTCCTCCATACTACGCGCTACTTTCAGAAAGAAACTGAGTTGATTGTAGTTAGTTAAGGTGAAGTAATCGGATACCATGTTGAATTCCTGGCTATCGATACCTCGATAATAACCGTGTTTCTCTCCCACTTTTCTCGTTGCTTCTTGTTGTTCATGACCTCCAATGAGAGCGGTGTTGATCACAAAATCTGCATTTTTAATCGATTGTCTCATATCCTTTGTTTTTTCAAATTTCAGATTTGATCCCAACTCAGCGGCATACCTTTTTGCCAGATCGTGCACTGCATTCAAACGCATCGCATCGATATCCATAAGAGAAACAATACTCCCGGATAGTCCTTTTGTTTTGCAAAGGTCTCCTACTAACCTCAGTGAAAAGATCGCACTCCCTGCTCCTATGATGCTTACTTTAATGGATGACATTCTGATTCCTCCTCAAGATCAAGATTACTTCCAATATTCTTGCTTATTATATTATTTTTTTAAATGGTTTTGTCAAGTCTTTAACAAAGACCGATAAATATAATTATTCATCCACTTAAGGAAGTATATCAGGTACAATAAATTGATCCAGAGCGCCCATGGAAATTGATCCACTCGAGGCCACTGAGAATTGACCCCTTTGGAAAAAGCAAACTTTCTGCAGGAATAATCGATTTGCCGGAGATAGGGAAGGAATGAGGTTCTGACTTTGATCTTTTCTCTGGTTCACTTGACCTGTATCAAGACAAAAGAAATGAACGTAAATTGGTGGATCAAAGATGGATTGACATTTTACGGTCTCTGCAAACTTGACGCTAAATAAAATCCGCTATATAATAAAGGCGAATCCAATAGGGGAGATGATAATATGAAAAAAGTTAAGATAAGTACAAAGATTATTCTTCCATTTATCCTTATCTTTCTGGGTACGATCAGTGGGATTTTCTATTTTTCCACCTCTTTACTTCGTGTACATTTAGAAAAGGCTCTCGATAAACAGATGTTTTTGTTGACCAAAAGCCTTTCCAGTGGCCTGGAAAATCCATTTTTATATCAAATGACTGATCAAGTTCAAAGTGTTGTTGCCAGTGCTACTGGAATGAGCAAAGATGTAGTTTACGCTTATGCGTTAAATCCCGATGGGAAGTGTTACGGTTCAACGGATCCTTCACTAATTGGTAAAGTCATTTTAAGAACCGACTTTGAAAAAGAGGTTTTGAAAATCGATAAACTCACGAAAAGAAAGACCCCAAAAAATAAGATGGAATTTGAGTATGTGAATCCTATCGTAAGCCAGGGAATGAAAGTAGGGATCTTAAGGGTCGGGTTCTCAACGCGATCTACTGAAAAGGTTATCAATGATGTAACGATGGTACTTCTTATCTCTGGGGGTGTAGGAATAGGTGTTGGCTTGATCATATTTCTTTTGATCATTCGGACTCAAATACTCAAACCAGTAGGAAAGGCAGTGGAGGGGCTAAAAAAACTATCTTCAGGATACCTGCACACAAATATCGATATCAAATCACACGATGAAATAGGGGAATTAGCATCATATTTTAATGAGATGACAGATGAATTAGAGAGATTAATAAAAGGAGTAATATCTGCAGCAAATGAGGTAGGAGAAGCAAAGGAAAGTATAATCTCTTCTACAAGAGAAGAAAATGAAGCATTACAAAAAGCAAATGGTGCTATAGAAGCGGCGAAGGAGTCCGTTGATTCCGTTGTATCTGCGATAGAACAGACCAATGCAGGAATAGAGGAAATAGCGAGCGCATCTCAGGAGACGGCGAAGAATGCACAGCAGGCAGATGAGCAGATGTCTAAGATGAATGAATTACAACAAACAGGGAAGAAAAACATGAAAGAAGCAGTAGAAAAGATAGCGAATATAAAGAACATGATGGATAAGACAGTTAAAGCGGTGAACAAACTACAGTCATCGTCACAGGAGATAGGTGCGATAGTGGACACGATAAACTCCATAGCGGAGCAGACGAACTTACTCGCATTGAATGCCGCGATAGAGGCAGCAAGAGCAGGAGAAGCAGGTAAAGGTTTTGCGGTAGTGGCGGAGGAGATAAGGAATCTTGCAGAAGAGACGAAGAAGGCAACAGCGAATATAGGAAAATTGATAGAAGGGATACAGAACGATACGAGCGACGCTGTAAAGGTGATGGGAGAGACAACGAAGGCAGTTGAAGCAGGAGAAGAAGTTATGGACAGAGTAGCAGATGGCCTGAGTAAGATACTGGAAGCTGTATCGAAGACGAGTGGAATGATACAGAACATAGCATCTATGGCAGAGGAGCAGAGTGCATCTACGGAAGAGATAGCGAGTGCGATAGACAACGTATCGAAATCGGCAAATGAGATAACCGCTAAGATAGACATAACAGAAAAAGCGTCCGATCGACAAATGAATATCATGGAGGGATTGGTTAAGAAAACAGAAGAATTACTGGCAAGGAGCCTGAAAGAATTAAATAAACATTTGAGAAAATTCAAGATGTGATCTACAAATTGGTAACAAGTAATAAAGGAGGCTTTGTGAAATAGGGGTTTGAAAAACCAGATTTTTTTGCCGGATAGATCAAAAATAAGCTGATATTTTACATTTAGGAATAATATTAAAGAAAAAGGACAGAATTCATCTGGTGTATAATATGAATGTTATGAAGGAACGTACTGTAGTTAAGAACTTCGTATCGGATGAAGAGCTTCAGAGGAGGAAGAAAGAGAATCTTTCTTATCTTTTTACTGCAAAAAAACTATTCAAAGAGTTTCTGAAGACCCCTGTCCCATTTACCGTTTCTTTTATCGATAGCGGTGGTGTGAT